>JAKMEU010000387.1 GCA_022425845.1 Luminiphilus sp.
GCTACCACAGCATATCGGCAACAAAACTCGCCTGGGCACTGGTGAACCTATCCAGCGAACCGTCGTCTGGCGTATTTTTCCATGAGAGCCCCGGGCTTCATGCACTGGGCAACCCTGCTGCTCGTAAAGCCTCCGACTAGCGCAAACCCGACAAGAGCCCACACGCCATCACAGTCGCAGCCCTTATCATCCTGCGGCCCGTCAAATGTCGGTAATCCACACCAGTAAAAGGCATAATGCCCGCTGCATGCGCTCCGCACTCCACTCCTCAGCCTAGGAAGCCATTATGCAGCGAGTTACCCTGCAACCCGCCCTGGAACTGTTCATTGTTCTCGGCTTGCTCTGGGCTCTGGTCAGCCCGGGCTCGGCCAACGCAGCGGAACTCGACGCGCCGCAGGTCTTTTTGCAAGGCATTGAGTACGACATTGGCGTGGCACAAACGGATCCCGAAGCTCCCCTCCCCCAGCTTTTGGCCAATGGCCAGCTCTACAGCGGCGAACGGGAAGGTGACCAGCTTGTTTACAGAGGGGTGACGGCAAACGAAGGGCCACAATTGGCGCTCATCCTGCAGGACGGACAGCGGGTTCTGACCCAAACCGAGGTGCCGGTTATTCCCGCCTGGATATCTATCTTGCCGCCTCTGCTCGCCATTGGCATCGCGCTGCTCATCCGCAGCGTTCTACCGGCGCTGATGCTCGGTTTGTGGCTGGGTGCCTGGGCGTTGGAAGGCATGTCCGCCAAGGGTATTTTCTATGGCCTCTTCACCAGTTTCGAGGTGTATGTCGCCAGCGCGGTGGCCAACCCTGACCATGTAACGATTATGCTCTTTACTTTTATGATCGCCGGCATGGTCGGCATCGTGTCGCGCAACGGCGGTATGAGAGGCATTGTTGAACTCATCATCAAGGGGGCAAACAGCGCCAAGCGGGGACAACTCGCCGTTTGGTCACTGGGTCTCGTCATTTTCTTTGACGATTATTCGAACACCCTCGTAGTCGGTAACTCGAGCCGGTCCATCACGGATCGACTGCGAATTTCCCGGGAAAAACTGGCCTACATTGTCGATTCCACCGCGGCGCCCATTGCGACTATCGCACTGGTAACCACCTGGATTGGGTATCAGGTCAGCCTTATCGGCGACGCGATCACCCACCTCGACGGTCTGTCGATGAGCGCCTACAGTATTTTTCTGAACTCCATTCTCTATAGCTTCTATCCCTTCATGGCGATGTTGCTAGTGGTACTGGTAATCACCACCGGTCGAGAATTTGGTCCCATGCTGAAAGCCGAGCGTCGGGCACGGACCACCGGGGTGACCGCGCCGCCCGTGAAATCAACTGTGGGGCAGGATGATGAGGCCGCTCTGGCAATGAAGCCGGGGCTGCCCCCGCGGGCGATCAATGCGTTGCTGCCCGTAGCGGTGATGGCCGTGAGCATTCTGGGCGGGCTCTATATCACCGGCGAAGGGGACACGGTCAGCGAGATTGTGGGATCCGCCGACTCTTACCGATCACTCATGTGGGCCTCACTGCTCTCGGCATTTACGGCTGTCATCATGAGCAGCCTGCAGCGGCTACTCTCCCTGGAAGAAATCGTTGACGCCTGGATTTCAGGTGCGCGCTTTACCTTTGTTGCCATGATTATTCTGGTGCTGGCCTGGTCGATGGCAGAAATCAGCAGCGAACTTCATACGGCCGAATTCCTGATTGCCAGCCTGGGGGAAAGCTTGCCCGCGCCCATGCTGCCCGCGACCGTATTCGTACTTGCCGCTTTTACGGCTTTTTCAACGGGCAGCAGCTGGGGCGCCATGGGTATTTTGCTGCCTCTGGTGCTACCCCTGTCCTGGGCCATCATGGGGGCCAATGGGCAGGCGGATCCCGAGCACTATTACTTGCTTTACTCGTCGGTTTCCGGGGTGTTGGCGGGTGCCGTCTGGGGCGATCACTGCTCGCCCATATCGGATACGACCGTCATGTCATCACTATCGGCCGGTTGTGATCACATCGAACATGTCCGCACCCAATTGCCCTATGCCGTCCTTGCGGGCACGGCGGCCCTGCTGGTGGGCACCGTCCCCACAAGCTTTGGCGTGCCGTGGTGGATCGGCATGTTAGGCGCGGCCGCCGTAACGACCATCGCCCTGAGAATTCTTGGTGAACCGGTCGAAGACTTTCGCTCCGACTAAGGTTTCAACTGTTACCACACGCCGAGCCCCATCTGATAGTCCACAACGCTTAGTGGCGAACCCGTAATTACGATGTCGTTTTGTTACTCGGACTCTTATACTGGGTGTCTCCCGGGGTTTTAATCACTACGGTTGGGTCATTACGCAACGTGAGCAGTAACCTGTCATGACAGTTTGGACTTTTAAAACAGCGCGCGGCCGTTATTGGCACAGCGCTGCCCTGCTTTACGCGCTTTCTGCCTATGGCGCCGGCTGGTGGCTATTGTTCAGCGCCGGATGGCCCGGTTTCTTGCCCGGTGTGTTGCTACTGGGTCACGGCATGATCATCGCCGCCTACCTGATCCATGAATGCGCCCATAACACCCTCTTCACCAAAAACCAGCACAACGCCCAACTGGGCAACCTTTTGGGTTGGATCTGCGGCTCCTGCTACGGGACCTTCAAAGATATTCGCACCAAGCATTTCAGGCATCACGTCGAAAACGACGATGTCATGTGGTTCGACTACGAAGCGTTCTTCAGGAAGCATCCTCGCGTCTATCGAACGACGGTGTTTTTTGAATGGTTCTACATTCCAGCACACGACATCCTGATGCACGGCATCATGGTATTTTCAGCCTTCATTATTCCCGAGCGGGCCCACCAGAAGCGTCGCAACGCGGCCGTCATCCTTATTCGCGGCAGTCTGCTCGCTGGCATCGCCCTTCTGGCTCCTGCTGTCGCGGTAGGTTACGCACTGGCCTACATGCTGCTGATTATCGTGCTTCGATTTGTCGATGGCCTGGAACACGATTACGGGTACCACACCAACCTATTTGGCGAATGCCTGTCGGAACACAAAGGCGACCTGCAGTGGGAGCAGGAGCATACATTCAGCCCCATATTGTCATGGCGCTACGAGTGGATGAATTGGCTGATCCTCAATTTTGGCTATCACAACGCCCACCATGCGAAGCCCACGGCCCCCTGGTATGAACTGCCGCGGTTGCATCGCGAGCTCATCGGCGATGATCCACAAACCGTCATTCGCCTTTGGCCACAGCTGGTCATGTATCACCGGTATAGAACCTATCGCATCTTTCATGACGCGCCGGGTCTTGAGTCGGTTAGCGGTCGCGATTTTCTGACGGCCGCTCAGGCCATGCGGGTGACCGGTGGCAATGCCGCATCGTTCCTGACCGCATTTTAGTCAATGGCCCAACACCTCAAGATTTATCAATCGCTCTGGGCCATGGAGCAACGCATCCCCGGGGTGCCAGAAGCCACACCCCAGACCCACCTCGAGCGCATCGCAGAAGCGGGGTACCACGGGGCCTGCCTCGACCCCAACGTATCCGAAATTCCGGACAGCCTGAAACTGAAGTCCGTATTTTCTGATTTGGGCCTCGAATGCATGGTCAACGCCTTTCCCCATAGTGAGGCGACCCTGGAGCCGCTTTTGGACATGGCGGCGACGCTGAATGCCACCCAGGTCAACATCATCGCCCAGGTGATGCCGCTAAAGGCACAGGACGCCGCAGAAATCATTGACCGCTGGCTGTCTTTGGCCAGGACCTACCCATTTCCGGTGCTGATGGAGACCCATCGCAACAGCACATTGAATGACTTGTTCTACACCATGGAAGTGCTCAATTTGGTGCCCGACCTTCGGCTCTGTGCCGACCTGTCGCACTTCGTGGTCGACCGTGAGCTCCAGCTACCGCTGGCTGAGCCGGATAAAGGGTATTTCGATCGAGTCATCGAGCGCTCGGACTCCTTCCAGGGGCGCATTTCGAACAATCAGCAGGTCCAGATCGCGCTTGAATTCGAACAGCATGCCGAATGGGTCGCGCAGTTCTTACGCTGGTGGGAAGACGGCATAGCCGGTTGGTCGGCACGCAATGACGCCCATGCCACCCTGCGGTTTTTGGTGGAGCTGGGGCCGCCCCCCTACGCCATTACCGATGCCCAACAGCGGGAACTGTCAGATCGTTGGCGGGAGGGCTTACTCATTCGTGAGTGGGTTGAGGCGATCTGGGAACGCACACAGGCGTCGCAGGCTTAAAAGCGCCGGCTCCCGAACACCAAGGGTTGGGGATCGGCGCGCGCCTCTTTAAGCGTTCGCCACATGACGTCATCCACCCAGAATTTCGGCGATCAGATCCAGCCCCTCAGCGACCTCTTCTTCGGAGTTGTAATGCCCCAAGCCCAGGCGCAGCACGCCTTCAACCGGGTCCAGATCGAGGGCGCCTGCCACTTCCATTGCATAATTATCACCCCAGTGACAAAACACACCTGCAGCTGACAACCGCTTAGCGATTGCACTGGGAGTCAGCCGATCATGGACAAAAGAAAATGTAGCTACCCGGTGCTCAAGGGTGGTCGCGCCCTGCATCCGCAGTCCGGGAATCGCCAAAAGCCCCTGCAACAGCTGTGCCGACAGCTGGTCTTCGTGGGCTCCCATCGCACGGTACGCAGCGGCAAACAGCTGCCTGCGGTTACCCGTAGCGCCTAGCTCCTGAGCCAACCACTGAAAATACTCCAGCGTTCCCATTAGCCCTGCAATCAATTCGAAAGCAGGCGTGCCGGTACTGAACTTATAGGGAAGCGCGTCGCTCGCACACCGCAACTTGTAAACGCGTAACGATTCCAGAAGTTCACGTCGGCCGAAGACAATGCCGAGATGTGGACCATAAAACTTGTAGGGCGAGCAGGCCAAGAAATCGACCCCGAGATCAACTACGTCGATGAGGCGGTGCGATGCAAACTGAACGGCGTCAACATAAACAAGGGCACCCGCATCATGGGCCAACGAGCTCAGCGCCTTGACATCATTGACACCCCCGGTCAGGTTACTCGCGTAATTGAGGGCCAGTAGCCGGGTTCGATCGGACAAGAGCGCCTGAAGGGATTCAGGTTCGACCCGCCAACTGTCGCGATCAAAATCCAGCCAGCGCACAACCAGGTCATTATCCTCGGCCACCTGCAACCAGGGCGTGACATTACCCTCATGCTCCATCCTTGAAATAATGATCTCATCGCCCGGCTCAAAGCGGTGTGCCAGGCTGCGGGACAACTGGTATGTCAGGGTCGTCATATTCGCGCCAATAATGACCTCACCGGGATCCGGAGTACCCAGATAATCGGCCAGCGCGGTAATGGTCTCCTCCACCATGGCATCGACAGCCACCGACGTACTGTTGAACACCCCGGTGTTGCTGTTGTAACGGTGAAAAAAGTCGGTGATCCGTTCAATGGTGTGACGAGGCACCTGTGTGCCCGCCGCGTTGTCAAAATAAATGCGTCGTTGGCCACTGTCGGTGGTTGCCAAGGCGGGGAATTGTGCTCGAACCTGTTCGATTGGAAATGCCATTGTTGCGTTCCTTACGCCGTTTACTGTTGACTGCTTCGCCCGTTCACTCCGTGATGACGCTCTGCGTTAAACGCAGCATGAACAATCTGGATTAGCGGTGCTGGTCAAAAAAATCCATGATCAATGACCAGGACCAATTCAACCCGTAGACATGCCCCATGTCACTTCGGCAATCCAATACCGGCGGCCAGGGCGATCCGCCACTGCAGCGGTCCCACCCGCGACAGTCGACATTTGACAGGCCGACATCAACCGGTCGCGGCGCAGCAGTGACATCACATCCATGGGCGTCTGCCCAGACCCTGGTAACCGCTGAACCCCCCGTATAGTGAAAGAAATCACCGTCAGAGGTCGTGGTGAAGCCCAAGTCGCCCCATGTTCCCGGCGGGACGGTGCGATCGCGGGTTCCTGTTATCAGCAGCGCGGGCATTCCCCCGGTCCGGGTCGGCGGATCAAGGAAACCGCGATGGGGAAGCCCGATAAGGGGCGCAATGGCCCGGAAGATTCCTGCGCTGGCCTCGTTTCTACCCAGATCCCAGGCGAACATACCGCCATTGGAGCCCCCCACCGCATACACACGGGCAGGATCAACGCAGAGGTTCTCGCGAGCGGTCGCAACCAGTGCGACGGCGAAAGCGACGTCATCATCGGTACATTGGGTCCAGGAACAGCCATTTTCAGCCACGCCGCTGCAGGATGGGTAGGTGTAGTCGGTCGTCCTGGCGTCATCGCAGATGGCTTCAGTGTCGCCCGTCGCCTGAGGGTTGACTCCATCACCATCGAGACCGGTGGTAGACCCAGAAAATGACCAGGACGCAGGGAAGCCATTCCCCTCCTCGGGGCCCAGACCTACCGGGGCCAACAGGATATAGCCTCGCTCATCCAGCTCGCGGGTTACCGCAGCGTGCTGCAGGAATTCAGCATCATTTCCGCCCCAGCCATGGAACGCGACAATGAGGGGCGCAGGACTTTGCGGATCATACCCAGGGGGCACGTGCACGCGGAAAGGCCGCAGTATGCCGCTTCGATCGAGGCTGTATTCCCCTGACCGCCACTGGTTTTCAGGGCAGGCCGTGGCCTGACCTTTCTCTCCATCCACACTGCCGGATCGCTGCTCCTGCACGCGTGCCAGCAATTCTGAGAAACGGCTGGAATCAATTTCCTCACCCGGGTTTTCGGCACTGACCGTCGCAGCCGAAAAACCAACAACAAGCGCGAGTACGCTGAGCCAACTTGCAAATGAAGGATAGGACAACAATCGACAATTCTCTGGAGAGCCGCAGGTATTACAATACACCATCAGACGAGGTAGCCGGATTCAATTTAGCCCGTTGTTTTCCGCTCGGAGGGCCCGCCTGTCTGGGTGGTGCTTAGGGGCACCATCGCCGGCTACGGCAACAATAACAGCCGCCGAAGGAGTACCGCCCTCTATGCCAGCACAGCTTTTTTTAACCAGCGCAGCATTTCTTAAACAGGGAGGTCGGATGAGCGATACAGAGGAAAAAAAGGCACCCCCGCAGTGGGGGACTCGCCTCGCAGCCATGGCCTTCGTGGTCTGCCTTGTTGTGCCCTTGTTGATCTTGCTAGGCGCGCTACTCAAGTGGACAGAATAGTCCGCTTAGGGGCGATCCTAGGCTCTCGCCCGTTGAGTAGGGGACGTCAGCTTTCTCATCAGCAGACTTTCCCGTCTGACTCAGTATCTTCAGCCATCGGC
>JAKMEU010000332.1 GCA_022425845.1 Luminiphilus sp.
TTCCCATGCCCCCATACCGACCACAAGATCGCCAGTGCCAAAGCCTTCCGCCTCGCTGTGCAGTACCCGCCCAACAACGGTTGATCGGACGGGGTCGCCAATCGGAATGGGCGGGAGGTAACTCGGCACATCCGACATCCAGCCTCGGATCGCCGGGTCGAGAGAAAAGTACATGCATTCGATCAGCAGATGTTCCGGCGGCACTTCGTCAATGGTTCGGGTTTCGATATCGATTTCAGTGCGATCCGGAATGCCCACCGGGCGGTTTTTCAACGTCCATTGTTGTTTGGTGACGGTTTGCATGGATTGGCGACTCTCTGTAGGGTTTGCGGGGCTCTACGCTAGCTCCGCTACACAAAAGAAGCAAGCTTGTTTGTTTGTTGTTGACCGGCCCGCCTGCTGCCAAAATCCGTACCCTTGCAATGCGAACTTATCCCATGAGTGACTTCATCCCTGTTTTAGAGTTAGACCTGTTGATGGCGGAAAGTAGCCAGCTTGTAACCGTTAAGGGTTGCGGCATTCTCTTATGCCAGTCCGGGGGGGAGGTATTTGCGGTGGATCCTATCTGTACCCACCAGCGGGAGTCTTTGGCCGGAGGCCGAATTCGGCGCGGTCACGTGTCCTGCCCCCTTCATGGCGCACGTTTCAACTTGCGCACGGGGGAGCCGGTAGGCCAACTCACCCGCGTGCCGCTCAAAACCTACGAGGTGCAGGTCGAGTCGGGGGTTATAGCGATTAAGGTAGAGTAATTCCAGGCTGGATCTTAGCCCCGTGTCATTGGGGGTGCAGGCTGACGCCGGGGCGACCCTGGCTGCGACCCATCGAGTTGTTTCAGGCTGCGGTCCAGCCGCCGTCTACGGACAGGAGACTGCCGGTGACGAAGGAAGCGGCGTCAGAGGCGAGATAAGCCACCGCATCGGCCACTTCCTCCGGTTTCCCGAGACGATTCACCGGGTGTCTGGCAGCCATTTGTTCAGCCACCTCATCACTCACGGTGCTGTGCAGCAGTGGCGTTGAAATGAACCCCGGACAAATGGCATTGATGCGAATACCACGTTCTCCATACTCTACTGCGGCGCTCCGTGTCAGCCCGGCCACGGCGTGTTTGCTGGCTGTGTACAGCCCGCTGCCTGGAAAAGTGGTCAGGCTGAGAGCCGATGCCATGTTGATGATGGATCCTGCCGAATGGGGCGTCATATGACACAGGGCTTCGCGCATGCACAGCCATACACCTTTCAAATTAACGGCCATCACACGATCAAAGTCGCTCTCATCGGTTTCCCCCAGTGGCGTGAGGGGAGCCCCAACACCCGCATTGTTGACGGCGATTGCGATGGGTCCAAGGGTTTCACGTGTTTGCTGAAACAGGTCCGAGACTTGCCGGGCGTCACTCACATCAGCTGCCATCCCGACGCAGCGATGTCCTGCACGGCTCAGCGCGGCAGCGG
This sequence comes from Luminiphilus sp., assembly GCA_022425845.1. Taxonomy (GTDB): domain Bacteria; phylum Pseudomonadota; class Gammaproteobacteria; order Pseudomonadales; family Halieaceae; genus Luminiphilus. The sequence goes on from JAKMEU010000332.1 coordinate 1,449, forward strand.
CGGCCTGAGCTGCATCTCCATCGATATCACCAATGCCGACGGCCACACCCAATTCTGCCAGCCGAGTGGCGCAGGCCAGGCCAATGCCTGCAGCACCGCCGGTCACAATCGCCACCTTGCCTTGTAGACCTGTTTTCATGTGAATCTCCAGCTCAGAGAGGGGCGGGGTTTCTCGGCGCCCCTGGCAAATCACTGTCGGCAGGGGACCAGGGTGATGCGGTGGAAACCCAGCAGTTCAGGGAAACATTGACCCAGCTGGAGTCATCCATGGTGCCGGCTTTGATAAACATAAGACCGGGCATTTCGTCGATGTGCGTAAACATTTGGCTGCCGCAGCGCGGACAGAATCCCCGGTTTACGTGGGAGCCGTCACTGCCCAGACAGCCGTACTGTTTGAAGCTGCCGGTAATTTCGATCGCGGACTCGGGAAACATTATGATCGTGGCTTTGCCTGAGCCCGTTACTCTCTGGCAGTCCCGGCAGTGGCAATGCAGCGCCGCTGCCGCATCGCTGGCTTCGTATCGATAAGTCACGTCCCCACACAGGCATCCGCCGTCAGCCATATTTGTTCTCCTGTCTTCCAAGCTTTTCTGAAGCGATAGGTCCGCAAGTAATGAGGACGTCTGCCAACGACTTTAAGTCCGGTGCGAGCCGGTTTCAATACAAACATTCAATTCGGTTTGTTATTGAAATTACCCTATGCGATATTCCCAAGCGAATAATAATGGGTCAAAGACCCCATGGAGATTGAAATGCCTTTAGCGGTTAATCTGGCGAAATATCCGAGCGGTCCCATCACGCCTGAAAATTTTGAGGTGGTTGAGGTGCCCACGCCTGCGGTGCCTGAAGGTTGGTTTTTGATTCGTAATCGGGTCTTCTCCCTGGATGCTGGCTTCAGGCAGTGGATGTCAGAGGGGGCGGGTGATAACTATCTGAGCGGAATGGCGCTCAATGAACCGGTGCAAAGCATCGTGCTGGGCGAAGTCGTGGAAACCCGCCATCCAGACTATCCGGTGGGTACGCTGGTCAATGCCAGGACGGCCTGGGAAGAGGTCAGCCTGCTGGACGGCTCTGACCTATGCGCTCCGCTCCAGTGTGCCGACGACTTGCCGCTACAGGATTACATGTCCACCCTGGGCCCGACAGGAATCACTGCCTGGTTGGGTTTGTTTCGTATAGGGCTGCCCAAAGCGGGAGATGTGGTTGTGGTCAGTGCAGCCGGGGGCGCGGTGGGCACCATCGTAGGGCAACTCGCGAAAGCGGCGGGCTGCCGAACCATCGGTCTCGTTAGTTCGTCGGCGAAAGCGCAGTGGCTGACTGATGAGGTGGGCTACGATGTCGCCATCTCCCGTGAGGCGCAGCCAGATCTGGCCGCCGCTCTTGCGGATGCTGCGCCAACGGGAATTGACTTGTTTTTCGATAACGTGGGCGGCGGGGTGCTTAATACCGCCATGCAACATTTGCGCGAGGGCGCGCGCCTGGTGTTGTGCGGTGCGATATCCCAATACGAGAGTGAGGTGCAACCCATCACCCACTCCTGGGAATTGGTGACCAAGCGAGCGCGAATGGAGGGCTTTATGTTCTCTGATTATGTCGATGAGTTTCCCGAGGTGATGGCCACATTGGAGTCAGCTTTGCGTGACGGCACCCTTAAAACGTTCGATCAGCAGTACAACGGCATAGAGCAGACCCCCCAGGCCTTTTGCGACATGATGCATGGCGCCTCCCGAGGTAAATGCCTCGTCCTGTTAGGGTAAGCGGAGTGCCGACTCAATGGAGTGAGGTGCCGCAGGATTTGCGCTGTGACCTTGATATCGTCGCGGATCCCGCCCTGGTGGGTGACCCCCAGGGTTGCATGCTGGACTGGTTGGCCAAAGAGCATCGGGCCCTGGCCTACACCCCTCATAATGGCGGGCATTGGATCGTTTTTTCCCATGCGCTGGCCCACCAGGTGCTGTGTAATGCTCGGGATTTTGGATCCTTTCCTATTGGTGTGCCTGCTAACTATCAGCAGCGCCCCCGATTGATCCCGCTGGAGAGCGGGCCGGATGAACACCGCCGATATCGCAGGCTGCTTCTGCCTGTTTTTAATCCTAAAGTCGTTCAGACCATGGAGCATGCGGTACGGCAGCAGGCACGGGCTGTACTCGATTCAACGCTGGCAAAAGAACCTCTTGATTTCCTGGCTGATATCGCCAAGCCCATCCCTACCCGTGTGTTTGCCGAGCAGATGGGTCTCGAGACGGACATGCTGCCGCAATTTTATGAATGGGAGACAGGGTTCTATCGTGCTCCCACTGCGGAGGAGCGGATGGCATGCGGAGAGAATATTGCTGCTTACCTGCAAGAGGTTGTGCTGGGGCACCAGGCCCAATCGGGTGGCGGTGATATTGTGGATTTGCTGCTCGCAGCGGAGGTCGAGGGTGAGAGGTTGGCGCCTGAAGAGGTGCATGGAATCGCCTACCTCCTGTTTCTGGCGGGTATTGATACGGTAGCGTCGATGCTTTCACTCACCATGCTGCAATTCGCCCGAAACCCCCACCAATATGCGGCGTTACATGAAAATCCAGATTCGATAGCCGCTTCTATCGATGAATTCCTGCGTTTGAATGCCTTCATAAGCCTCAACCGCATTTGTGAGCGCGATGTCGAACTGGCGGGAGTGCTGTTGAGAAAGGGCGACAATGTGGTGATTCCCAGCGCCATAACGTCTCGTGATCCCGGCGTATTTCCAGAGCCCGGCGCCTTTAATGCAGAGCGCAGTCGCACGGAATTGAACCAACATCACGCCTTCGGGGCCGGTGCCCACAAGTGCATAGGCCTGCACCTGGCCAAGTTGGAAGTCCGGGTAGTGCTTGAAGAATTCTGCCGTCGGGTGAAGGCGGTGTCTCTTGATCCGACCCGGCAGATGGCGGGTCACGGGGGAACAACAATGGGGCTGGATGTGTTGCCCATAACCATTGAGCGGGTGGCATGATGCCGGTTACAGGACAGGTATAACCCAGGTGAGGGAGGGAGTTTGGACATGTTGAAGATGGAAGATTGTTTTCACAACGGGATGATCGTGCGCGATATTGAGGCCTCTAGAAAATCAATAGG
>JAKMEU010000344.1 GCA_022425845.1 Luminiphilus sp.
GTGTAGCGCTCGCCGAGTTCCGCCGCCAGCATGGCAATGGTGGGCGCTGCGCTCATGCCCTGATCTCGCCCCGGGCCATAGATAATGGCTGGACGTATGCCTACGCTTGGGACACCCCAGTCCTGCCAGTACACCTTGGCCATTTGCTCGCCGCAAATTTTATGCGCGCCATAAAGCGTTGGCAGCCAATCGTTATCGCCCATGGCGGGTGCCGCTACGGAACTGGCGTAACTCAAGCGGGAGATCTCACGCTGGCGTGCCAGTTCCAGAATATGAATGCTACCCATGACATTGATATGGGTGCTGCCCACCGGGTCGGCTTTGCAGAAGGGCACCTGAAGTGCCGCGAGGTGAATAATGGCCTCAACGTGATGCTTCTCGGCGACCCGCTGTAGCTGATCGAAGTCTGTAATATCGCCTCGTTCCCAGATGACGGTGTCGGCGTCAGGCATAATGAGATGAAGCCGGTCGCGGTTGTCTGCAATATCAAAGACGACAGGCACAGCGCCGATCGCCCGGAGTTGCTTGACGACCCAGGCGCCGATACAGCCACCGGCGCCGGTCACCAGGCAGGCGCGTCCGCCGAGCTGCTCCTCGAGGGACATCACCGAGGGTCCTCCAGTTTGTCAGCAAATGCCCTCAGGCGTTCAACCGCATCGCGAATTGACGCACCGAGTGCCTCTGGTTCGTCCGTGAGTTGAATGGTGCCCAGCAAATTTTCCAGCCGCGCTGATGCTCGCCACACCTCATGGCGCGCCAGCTCGGCCGTGATCCCCGGATCGGTCCACTCGGCCATATTCAGGGCATTGGTGCTGTCTTGCTCATGGGCGGGAAGGACTTCGAAAGAGGGAATGAGCGTGATCCGCTGGGCTTTTTCAAGCAGGCGGCAGGCGCGATGGAAAATATGCGTTCCCTGTTGTAGAAAACCATAGCCGGCGGCGGGAAAGGGAATCGTTTCGATCCTTGCCTCAGGGAGTTGCGCGCTCCCGCCTTCCTCGCCGTCGATGCCCAGCAGTTTTTGGCCTTCCTCGCGGGTGCCTTTGAATATCTGGAATTCTCCGCCTCTGAATTGATTGGGATCGGTTAGCATCATTACAACATCAAAGTTAACGGAATCTACATGCCAGGTATCCACCGCTCTGCTGATGTCGTCAGGGGCGTAATTGATACCACAGGCGACCGCAGGTACCGAATGTCGGCCCAGTCGAACCCCCGCAATACCCGAGAGGTGCTCCGCCAGTTCTACGCTGTCACAAAAATCCCGCAGAAACCGCGATCGATAGCCCGCTCCCCGGGCATAGCTACCCAGCCGGTTGGCACCTGTTCCAGTGCTCTCGTTCCGATTCGAGTAAATAGCCTCGCAGACCTCCTGCATGGCCGCGACCCCTGCGGGGGACAAAATTCGAAACGCCTCACTATAGGCAAATGGCGTGGCACAGCGAGCGATTTCTGTCTTTGAGTAGCCGAGGTCGGTCAGTGAGTAGCTGAGGCCGGGATGCTCGAGGGCCAGATGTACTGCGGGATCAAAAACAGGCTCCTCAGACAGAGGCAGGTAGGATTCAGGCTGCGCGTCAGGGAAGCGTAAGGGCGCGTGGAAGTCGAACATAAATCACCTTGTTTTTATCGTCTGTACTCCTGATCCCTCGGTCTGACAATAACATTATTGCTGTTAAAGCCCCCTCGCAGTCAGTGCCGGGCCCGTCCACGGCGCCGACGACTGGACTCTGTGTTTTGTGTTGGCTCGCGCAGAACCGGAGGTTCGATCTCCGTAAACAAATGAGTGAAAGGATCTGACTGGTGCGGAAATGCCATGGCATCGACAAAATATTCCTGAAACCGCGCTTCGACGGCGGTCTCTATACGCTCGGCCCAGCGGACGATCTTCTCAATATGGTCTCGACTGTCACGGTCGAGAAGCGCTATGCGTGCACCCATACCCGCGGCGTTGCCTGCGGCTGAAACATTGTCCAGCGGGCAATCAGGAATCAGGCCCAGCGCCATGGCATGGGATAGGCTGATATGGCTGCCAAAGGCCCCGGCCAGACGAATCCGGTCCAACTGCTGTGTTCCCATGTGATCCTGTAGCAGCTTGACCCCCGCATAGAGGGCGGCTTTGGCCAGCTGGATCTGCCGGATATCGTTCTGGGTAACGACAATGTCAGATTGCCCCTCTTCATGGGCACTGTGGATTCTGAAGGACCACGTTCTCCCCGACGGAAAGATCCTGGTGGTCTGCTCTGCAAGTGAACCGTTGATCACGCCTTCTACCGACACGATACCGGCCAGAAACATTTCCGCTACCGCCTCGATGATGCCGGAACCGCAAATGCCCGTGACACCCGTGGCCCCCAAAGCATCTGAAAAACCGGGTTCGTCTGACCATAAATCGGAACCGATCACTTTGAAGCGCGCTTCAAGCGTGTCCCGGTCGATTCGCACCCGCTCGATGGCACCCACGGTCGCGCGCTGTCCGCAGCTTATCTGGGCGCCTTCAAAAGCCGGTCCGGTCGGTGTTGAACAGACCAGCATGCGTTCGTTGTTGCCCAGCACGATCTCGGCGTTGGTGCCGACATCGATAACCAGTGTCATGGCCGTATCCTGCTCGGGGTGTTCGGCCAGAATGACGCCCGCTGAATCTGCCCCCACGTGGCCCGCAATACAGGGGAGTACGTAGACCCGACCGCCCTGGTGAACGTTGAGTTCCAGATCCCTCGCACGCAGCTCCAGCGCTTCGGTTGTTGTCAGTGCAAAGGGTGCACCGCCGAGGTTTATCGGGTCGATACCCAACAGGATGTGGTGCATGATCGGGTTGGCTACCAGTGTGATTTCCAAAATATCCTCAACGGATCCGTTATCCCCTTCGCTGAGCTCGAGAAAGAGGTCGTTAAGGGCCCGTCGGATGACGGCTGTCATCTCAGCTGCACCTTCCGGGTGCATCATGATGTAGGACACCCGGCTCATCAGGTCCTCGCCAAATCGGATTTGGGGATTCATGACGCTGGCGGTGCCGAGCACGGCGCCCGTGCCCAAATCGCAGAGATGGGCGGCGACGGTTGTCGAGCCCACATCGATGGCAACACCGCGAGGGTGTTCGAAAAGACCGGGCCAGACCGCAATAACGTCGCGATTGTTGTAAACCGCAACGGTAATGGCCTGGCTGCCCTCGATCAGCGCTTGCTGCAGACGGGGTAAAACACTCGGTTCAATGTGCAGGCCGTCGAGCTGCCAGTCCCGGAAGAGGGCATCCATTACCAGTTGGGACTCGCCCCTGGGATCTTCGAGGGTCGCGGGCTCCACCTCAATGTAATGAAGGCGTGTTGCGGTGTTGAGCCGGATATCCCGATGTTCGGTTTCTTTGCGAATAATTTGCCGGTGGACCTGGCTCTCCGGCGGCACATCAATAACCACGTCGTTTAGCAGGTTGGCGTGACAACTGAGACGATGGCGTTCCGGTAGTTTGCCTTTGCGTTCTTCAAAACGGGATTCGGTAGCACAGAAAGGGGATAGGTGATCCGTGTCCGAGACAAGTCCGTGCTTGGGGAAGCTTCCCGACATGCATTCGATCCGGCAGCGTCCACATAGCCCGCGACCCCCGCAGACCGAGTCAATATCGACACCCAGGCTTCGGGCAGCATCAAGCACAGGAGTTCCGCGGGGAAAGCTACCTCGCCGCCCCGAGGGCATGAACAGAATTTTCACCAACTCATCAGTCAAATGCTAGGCGCTCCTTCGACGTGCCGCTCTGCCACCCCGACCGGCCCGGCCACCCCGACCTGCTCCCTCTGGAGCGGGTTCCCTGTAGGCCTTAATCCAGTGTGCGCAGTCCGGATCATGTCCCATCATAACGTCACCGCCGCGGACGGCCTGCATGACTTCGGCATGGAGGGGGCTGGTGATGGCCGATGTCATCCCTGCACCCATCGCCATGGTAAGAAATGCAGCGTTGATGCCGTTGCGGTTAGGCAGGCCGAAACTGACATTAGATGCACCGCAGGTCGTGTTCACCTTAAGGTCATCTCGCAGCCGTCGTACCAGGTGCATGACCTGAACGCCCGCCGTGTTGATGGCACCAATGGGCATCACCAGGGGGTCAACAACTATATTGCTATGGTGGATACCATAATCGGCAGCGCGTTCAACAATTTTCTTGGCCACAGCAAACCGCTCATCGGGGTCTTCCGATATGCCGGTCTCGTCGTTTGAAATGGCTACCACCGCGGCATCATACCGAGCTACCAGTGGCAGCACGCGCTCCAGCACTTCGTCCTCACCGGTGACAGAGTTGACGAGCGCTTTGCCCTGATAAACCGCGAGGCCCGCTTCCAGCGCTTCCACAATAGATGAATCAATGCTTAACGGCACGTCGGTAATGGCCTGCACCCTCTGGATAGCCTCCGCGAGTATCCTCGGCTCGTCCGCGAGGGGAATGCCCGCATTGACGTCAAGCATGTGCGCTCCTGCAGCCACCTGCGCCAGGGCATCGGACTCGACGCGGCTGTAATCCCCGACCTTCATCTCTTCCGCCAGTATTTTGCGGCCCGTTGGATTAATGCGCTCGCCTATGATCACGAATCGCTGGTCGAAACCGATTCGCACCTCCCGGGTCGCTGAACTGAGGGTTGTTATTGTCATGCGTTGCTCCTGTTAGGCTGCCGGGGGTCGCCAGGGCTCCCGGCTATCCAATACCCTGGATTTTGTGACGATTTCGCCGATTCGGTGTTCCTGACGGTAGGCCATTAGATGTACGCCGCTGACCCCCTCAATTTCTTTAATTTGTTGCATCAATTCGATGCACAGATCGACGCCTTCCTGTTTCTGGTCTTTGGCGCCCGCCAGCCGCTTGATGACGCTGTCGGGAATGTGGACCCCGGCAACATGTGTTCGAATCCACTCTGCCGACTTCGCCGATGCCAGGGGACCCACCCCGGGGAGAATAAATACCTTCTCATGCAGGCCACGATCCCGCACTTTAGCCATGAATGTTTTCAGTCGTTCGATATCGAAGCAGTACTGCGTTTGAATGAACTGGGCACCAGCCGCCACTTTCTTGGCCAGTCGGTGGGGTCTGAAATCAATGGGCGGAGCAAAGGGGTTGGCGGCTGCTCCCATGAACAGGGGGGGTGGTGAGGAAATCGATCGCCCGCTGAGAAAGGCACTTTCATCGCGAAGGTGGCGCACCATGGAGAGCGCCGAAATACTGTCCAAATCGAAGACAGGTTTTGCCTCCGGGTGATCCCCGGATTGCACTCCATCCCCCGTGAGACACAGTACGTTGGCTACCCCCATCGCTGCGGCGCCCAGGACATCGCCCTGCATGGCAATGCGGTTTCGATCGCGACAGGACATTTGCAGAATCATGGCGTAGCCGCGACGGGTGAGCAGGGCACAGATACCCATACTCGACATGTGGCAGTTCGCACCCGAGCCATCTGTCGCGTTGATGGCATCGACGTACCCGTCAAAATCCTGGGCTCGGGCGTACACCTCAGCGGGATCTGCCGAGTCGGGCGGTGCGATTTCGGCGGTGACGGCAAAGTGCCCGGCTCGGAGCACGCGTTCAAAGCGTCCGGGGGAGTGGTGTCCGGGTAAGATGGGCAGGTTCTCTCCCGCCAGAGGCTCGTCCGAAAAACTCATGCCGATGGCTCGCGACGCAACCGCAAGGCCCGCAGCCAGCTGCTACGCCCCTTGAGTCTTGCATCGACGGGCATTTGAATGATCTGGAGCGCCTGCTCGGGAGGATCGAGTCGCTGACTGCCTTCCCACGCCTTGACCCAGACACAGGTCATTTCCGGCTTCACTTCACAACAGCCATTCTGCCTGACACCGCCGCAGGGCCCGTTGCGCAGGGTCTTGGGGCAGTTCATGGGGCAGGCCATGCCAGTCTCTCCAAGCGTGCATTGACCGCAAGATTGGGAGTCAAACAGGAACCCTTTGACCCATCCCTCGATCCGGGCAAAGGGTTTATCAAGGCGTTGATAGCCGATGCGACGCAGCAGTGGATCAAGCAGCATCAGCAGTGACTCGAGCATAGCGTAGAGCCTGTGCAGGCCCTTTGCGTGGCGTACTGACCAGTCTCGTGCAGCCTTCACTGAGGTACCTCATCGAAGCCTTTCTGGGCGACCAGGCGCGCAATGTCGTCATCGGAATAAGCGTTTTCAAGCGCCATGCCGCATTCTTCAGCGACCTGCTGCGAGGAGCCCTCCATTTCGATTTGTGTGGTTACCCGGCGCCATTCTTCGAGATAGGCATCGCTACCTCCCTTGCCGGCTCGCATGGCCGCGCGATCGATGGCCGCTTGAAAACGGTGACTCAGGAGGTATTTGCCGCGTTCGCGCCCTCGCTTAATTTGCACCTGTGCCGGTATATCCCGCCAGTAGATATCAATGCGCTGCATGGGTCTGACTGCTTTGAGAGGTGAGTGTCAGTACCTGGGTTTCTAACTGGCGTCCCAGTTCACCCATTCCTGTTGTGATCGATTCAAAGGCAAGGCCTAAGTAATCGGCTGCGCGCCGTGCTGCGAGATCCAGTTGCTCATCTTCCTGCTGTATCAGATAAACCACACGCCTGTAATTGCCGAACAGATCGTTTTTCAGCTGCGGGTGCCGGTCGAGTTTGAGGCCGCGCACAACCAGTCGGTCGAAGTGTCGAACCAGAAAGTCGGTGAGGTAGAAGGTCCCCGGTTCAGCCGAGGCGAGTTCGTTGAACCGCTGCTCGGTCGCATAGAACGCGTAGCAGTGCGCGCCTGGAAGACGCTCGATTCCCCACTGCGCCAGTAGACGGTCAATAGCACCGGCGGTGCCACAG
>JAKMEU010000364.1 GCA_022425845.1 Luminiphilus sp.
CTCCAAATGACCCTCAATGACCCCATCTTCCCCCGTGACATGCGAAACTACGCACAGGCCGCGTGGCGCAACACGCACAACGAGCACGCGTAACGAAAAAATAGGCTGGAGCCCAACACCGTGAAGCCAATTTTGATTGCCCACAGGGGCGCCAGTGGCTACCTGCCCGAACATACCCTGCCGGCCGTGGTGGCTGCCCACACCATGGGGGCCGACTACATTGAGCAGGACATCGTACTGTCTCGCGATGGTGTACCCCTGGTTCTACACGATATTTATCTGGAAACCACCACGGATGTGGCAAGACTATTCCCAGGGCGCCAGCGGCAAGATGGCAGGTTCTATGCCATCGACTTCGACCTTCATGAGATCAAGACGCTTTCGGTGCGGGAGCGCACGACGGCCGACGGCAAGGCGGTATTTCCGGACCGTTTCCCAGTCGTTGACATGGCACTGCGGATTCCAACCCTCGCAGAGGAAATTACCTTGATTTCAGGTCTCAATCAGTCCCGAGGAACGCAGACAGGTTACTACGTGGAGATGAAGGCCCCCGCCTTCCATCAGGCCGCCGGGCAGGATATTGCCGGGATCACCCTCGATACGCTGGAACAAGCAGGTCTCAACACCAAAGCCGCACCCGTGTTTCTGCAGTGCTTCGACCCCAATACGCTGCGCTACCTGAAGGATGAGCTGCGAACACCACTCCCTTTAATTCAACTGGTCGGTGAAAATGGCTGGAGTGATCCCCCGGGTGTGGATTTCCAAATGATGCGTTCCGAACTGGGGCTGGATGAAGTGGCGCGCTATGCCGATGGTATTGGACCCTGGATACCCCAGCTCTTCGAAAAGGATGGCATGACACCGTCGCGCCTCGTACGCGCGGCCCATGATCGTAATCTTTTGGTACATACCTATACCTTGCGGGCTGATAGTCTAGAGGCCGGCTTTGAGGACTTCGAAGCGCTGCAGGCCGGTGTCTTCTCAGAGGCAAAAGTTGATGGCGCTTTCAGCGACTTCCCGGATCTAACCCGTCGTTTCATCGATAACATACAGCGCCGCAGCGACTGACGGCAGGCGATCGACTAACAGGAGCACATACCTTTTGAATCAGGGACCAATAACCCACCGGCGTACCAAGATTGTGGCCACCGTGGGCCCGGGTAGCGACAGTGAGGATATGCTGAACCGGCTGATTGGTGCCGGAGTCGATGTCTTTCGACTCAATTTCAGTCATGGTGCTGCATCGCATCATGCCGAAATTGCCGCCAGGATTCGGCGCCAGGCCGGTTATGCAGGGCGCTACATTGGTATTCTCGCGGACCTGCAGGGACCCAAAATCAGAATCAGTGGTTTCGCGGGGGGTGCGATCGAGCTCACTGCTGGAGACCCTTTCTGCCTCGATCTGAATACGCCAGCTGATGGCGGTGATCAGCGACGGGTTGGCGTTGAGTACCGTCCCTTACCCCAGCAGGTGGTCATGGATGACATCCTCCTTCTCGACGACGGGAAATTACGCCTGCGGGTGGATGACGTTACCGAGACAGCCGTGGACTGCACCGTCATCACGGGGGGCCGACTCTCTTCTCGAAAAGGTGTCAACAAGCTGGGAGGCGGGCTGGCAGCACCCGCGCTGACTGAGAAAGACCGTGCGGATATTGCTGCCATGACCGATATTGATCCGGACTTTGTTGCCGTTTCCTTTGTATCCAGCCAGGCAGATATCGAACTGGCCCGCTCACTGCTTGGCGAAGCGGGTCTGCAGCCGGCGATCATTGCCAAGATCGAGCGCGCTGAGGTGGTGGCGGATACTGATTTGCTCGACAGCATTATCCGTACTGCAGAGGGCGTCATGGTGGCCCGGGGCGACCTCGGCGTCGAGGTGGGAGACGCCCAGCTAATCGGCATACAGAAAGACCTGATTGCCCGAACCCGCCGCCTCGACCGCCTGGTTATCACGGCAACGCAGATGATGGAGTCAATGATCAGCAACAGCATGCCAACACGGGCAGAAGTGTTTGATGTCGCCAATGCGGTGCTGGATGGAACCGACGCCGTCATGCTGTCAGCAGAAACGGCCGTCGGGCAATATCCTGTTGAAGTGGTCACCGCCATGTCTGAGGCCGCGGTCGGCGCGGAAGCACATCCCGTAGCGCGCACCTCACGCTATCGCCTGGACCGTGAGTTTTCCAGCGCACAGGAGGCCATTGCACTGTCAGCCATGTATGGTGCCAATCACTTTGCGGAAGTCCGGGGTATCGCCACACTGACCGAGCGGGGTGTCACCCCCACCATGATGTCACGCCTGTCCTCCGGCTTACCGATCTTTGGTCTCAGCCGACAGAATCAGACCCTGCAGAAGCTCGCCCTGTGTCGCGGCGTCATCCCGCTGTACTTTGACGCTACGGCCTTTGCGCCCGAAGATATTGAAGGCCGGGTGATGGAATTCCTGCTCGACGGCGGCTATCTGAGGCGGGGTGATTACATTTTACTGACCATGGGCAGCACCATGGGCCAAACGGGCACAACCGACCTACTCAAGATTTTGCCTGTCGAGTAACCGCCAAAACCCCACAATAGCTTCAATAATTAATAAAATATTAAGCAAATCCGGCCTGAGCAAGTGCTACACTCGCAGAGTTGGTACTTGAGCTACCCTACGGAAGCTCTGCGTCCCAATTTCGGGCTTGTCCCGTTACAACCCCGGCAACAGGTATTCTCCTGGTGTACGGGGGTAATTTTTGCAATAAAGGTACACTCAATGTCACAAGTTACAGGCACCGTAAAGTGGTTTAACGAAACCAAGGGTTACGGATTTATCGAGCAGGAAGGCGGCCCCGACGTATTCGTCCACTTCAGTGCGATCCAAGGAGATGGTTTCAAGACCCTTCAGGATGGTCAGAAAGTTCAGTTTACGGTAGCAACGGGCCAAAAAGGTCCCCAAGCTGAGAACGTCGTTCCCGTCTGATTTCAGCGTAAGAACCCAATAAACACAAAGGGGCTCATCCGAGCCCCTTTTTTTCCTTGCTTTATTGTCTACGCCTTCAGTGGCGGGCTAACCCCTGTGTATCACTTGCGCAGGCTTCAGATGTCTTTCGCCATCTCGCGCTGCCGCTCTTCCTCACTGGAAATATAACGAATCCATTGCCGCGCATATTTCTCAGAGCGCTCGTCTTTAGCCGCTTCACGGAATGCTTTTTTAGCGCTTCCGTAGTCCCCCAGATTGAAATGAGCCATACCCATCACCAGCCGTGCTGAGTCGGGACGTTTCACCCCACCCTTGGCCAGGCCTTTGCGCACCGCGTCGATAGCTTTTTGGTGCTGATCACCATCCAGATACACGTTACCCAGTCGGGTATAAAGCTCGCCCTCGTCAGAAAGCTCAGCAGCGCGCTCCATATTGGGAATCGCCTTCGCCGTTTCCTGGGCCTGACGCCAGGCGCTACCCGCCAACTCGTAATTCTTGGACTTGTCTTCTACCAGCTCGTCCTCAAAGCCCTTCTGCATCACCTGGGCAGCGGGGTAGGGAACCTCTGCATTCAGGTAGAGATAAGCCAACTGCACAATCTCGGAGCTCTTATCGAATAGATCCTGCTGGTACGCGGTCTCCATCATGGCCAGCTGGCGTCGCTCATCTTTCTTTTCACCATACAGGTGAGAGGCCTGCACCCAGTACTGCTTCTTTGGGTAGTACTCAATCAGCGTATAAAGCGTCACAAGCGCGTTGTCGAAATCGTTTTTGTCGAAGTAGAGAAACCGCGCCAGGTTGTACCACTGTTCTTTGGGTAACTTGCCCTCGTTTTCATACATGGAAACGGCCGTTTCCACGTTCTTCAGGGCGCTGTCGTAGTCCTTCATCTGGTAATAGCCCTGGGCCAGCAGGATATAAGCCGTAGCGTTGGGCTTGTCTGTTAGCTCAAACCACTCCAGGAGTGCGTTGATACCCGGCTGCCACTGCTCCTGCACAAAATAGAGCTGGGCCACGGTGAACTTGGTATTGATCTCCATGGCCAACGGAATGTCGGGCTGCGCAATAACCTGCCGGTAGTAATTCAGGGCGCCACTGTAATCCTCTGCCGAATAGCGCAGGAATGCGTAGAGGTTGTAGACGTTGGCTAGCTCGTAGCTGTTCAGGGCTCGCTTTCCCTCTCCCGCAATCATCTGGTCCAGGACCTGCTGCGCAGAGCGGTAGTCCTTGGCTTCTGCAAACGCCTGAGCCTCGGCCAGCTTTTCATAGACTTTATTGCGCAGTGCAGGGGTACGGCGGGTTTCCCGCTCTTTCTTGGCTTCAGAGTTTCCCTGCGCCTGTGCGCTTGCTATGAAACCAAGCGAGGTGCCCTGATCGACGGCTGCTCCCGCCAGGGTTAAAGCCAGAGCCAGAAAAGTCGTACTGAAAAATCGCTTCATTAACATATTGACCTGCCTGTCGGACCCCTACTGTTCAAGCTCATAGGTGAATTTATTTTGCACGCCAGCCACTTCAATGGGTTCGCCATCCACCACCCTGGGCTTGTACTTAAACTTTTCAGCGGCCTTGACCGAGGCGCGCTCGAAGATTCCCGAGGGCTGGCAATCAACCGCCTGCGGATCCCGGATGGACCCCGTTTTGGTCACGGTATACTCGACGATGCAGTAGCCCGAAATTCCCCGTGTCTGTGCACGGCGCGGGTAAATCGGCGCGACTTTAACAATGGGCAGATACTCGCCATCGCCAGACGACATACCCGAGGAATTGAGCTGCAGCGTAACGCCGGTGGTGGGCGCGTTGTTCACCACGCCCATATCAACGTCACTGTCAAACTGGATGGGCTCGAGGTCCGGTGGCGGCTCCTCCGGGTCCTCAACTTTCTCAGGCAGCACCTCTTTAAGATTGGTTTCAATCACCTTGTCAGGCACGACGATATCGGCGATTTTGCGTGCCTTCGTGTCTTCCTGCTCGAACTCGCGGTCGACCAGCGCCTGCATGATATAAAACAAGCCGATGGCAACGGGTATCGCAAGCAAGCCGCCGACAATAACGCGTACTGAACTACCCATTTAAATCAAGCCTCATCATCTGTCGAGATACAGGGGGGAGCTGTCAGTATCGGACGCACGATATCGATAAGTTCCTCAACGGCGTAAGCCGGGGTCTCCCGATCAACCTGTACCACTATGTTGGCCTGCGGCGCCTCTTTTTTTGCTGCCTCGGCCGTCCGCAGGGCCTTGTCCAGGGGCAGCTTGTTCTTGTTGTAGTGGATATCGCCACGCTCATCCACCGCAAAAATAATGGTGCCGCGCTCACAAGCCTCCATCGTCGACGCCTGAGGCTTGAAGATTTCGACACCGGGCTCTTTAACAAAGGACGAGGTGACGATAAAGAAGATCAACATGATGAAGACAACGTCCAGCATGGGCGTCAAATCAATCTGACTGCCTTCCTGATCTTGGCCCCCTGATCGGGTGGCACGGTCACGCATACTCATCGCCTAGCCCTCATTTACTGCTGGCCCAGTTAACAACACCGACCCCCGCCTCGCGGGCGGCATCAGCCACATCTACCACAATACCCGCTTCCGCACCCTTCTCGACCTTGACGGTCACCGGCGCCTCAGGGTCTTCAGCGAGCAGACGCTGGATATTGGCCCGAACGGCACGCACATCAACGCGGCGATTTTCCATCCAAATCTGATTATCGGCGGCCACCTCAACAACAATGCTGATCGAGTCCTCGGGATCGGTCTGCTGGTTGTCGTCAGGCCGGTTTACCTCGATACCCGCTTCCTTGATAAAAGAGGCAACGACGATAAAAAAGATCAGCATAATGAAGACGACGTCCAACATCGGGGTCAGGTCAATCTCGGCCCCGTCGTCTTCCTGCTGTTTGGCGATTCTACGCATGTCTAACTACTCCTCCAGAAGACCGACTCAGTGGTCAGACGTGAGTTGATCTTCAAGGAACATCTGCTCGCGACTGGCGACCCGCTGCAAGTAGGTGTTTGCAAACAGTCCCGACAGCGCCGCTACCATGCCCGCCATGGTTGGGATCGTTGACTTCTCGACGCCCCCCGCCATGGACTTGGCATCGCCACCGCCTGTCACCGCCATGACGTTGAACACCTCAATCATCCCGGTAACCGTACCCAGCAAGCCCAGCAGCGGACACAGCGCCACACAGGTCGTAATCACATTCATGTTGTTGTTGATCATGTCGCGGCTGCTGGACAGCATCTTTTGCCGGATCTGTTTGGCATTCCAGGACTTACGCTCAGGGCGACTCTCCCAGGCAGCGACGACCTGGGCACGGTCCTTACGCCAGGACGCCGAGAAATACCAGAGACGCTCAAAGATGAGCGTCCACATAAAGAATACCAGCAACGCTATCAGCCAGAGGACGTCGCCGCCCTTGTCCATAAACGCGAGTATGACCTCAAAAACACCTGGCATGGAAAATCCCCTCTGCCGTCAGCTTATCGGTTGTGCTCGCGCTCAGCGTGCTCCGCAACAATGCCTGTCGCCTGCTCGTTGATCACATGGATGATGCGCTGCGCGCGCCCATTAACGATCGTGTGCAGAAGAACGGTGGGGATAGCAACCAGCAGACCCAATACCGTGGTGACCAGTGCACTGGAAATACCGCCGGCCATGGCCTTGGGATCACCCGCACCGAAGATGGTAATCGCCTGGAAGGTAATGATCATACCCGTCACCGTACCCAGCAGACCCATGAGAGGGGCCACTGCCGCAATGATCTTGAGCAGTGTCAAGCCTGCCTCCAGCTTGGGCGTCTCCTTGAGAACGCCTTCGGCCATCTTCAGCTCGAGGGTTTCGGGATCCATGTTGGGGCTGGCCTCGTGAATCTTGAGGACGCGTCCCAGAGGGTTGTTTTCATTGGCTTTGTCAGACTTGAGCTGGCTGGACACTTTCGTGCTCACCAGCGTCAGGACAAGCACGCGATAAATCGCCAGCAGGAAAGCAAACGCGCCTACCGCGGTAATGGCGTAGCCGACGTAGCCACCCTGGTGCCAGCGCTCTTCGAGCGTGGGGCTGTCGATGATAGCCGCCAGGAATGATCCTCCGGTGGGTCCCGTGGGATCGACACCAAACTGGTGCAAACCTGAGCTGGATCCAGCAAGGTCAGCCGCCTGGCCGCCAAAGGCACCGCCGGGCTGCCGGGGCAACTCACTCAGCTTGCCGTTGGCGTAGGACAGGTAGTTGCCGTTTGCGTCGATGACGTTAAATGCACCGACACGTAC
>JAKMEU010000022.1 GCA_022425845.1 Luminiphilus sp.
GCGCCAGACAGTATGCGCAGGCACAACTGCTGCCACGCGTAAAAGAGGCATTTCGTCACGAAGAAACGGACCCCCGAATTTTTCGCGAAATGGGTGAAATGGGCCTTCTGGGCTCAACGATTGACGGCTATGGCTGCCCAGGCGTGGACTATGTTTGCTACGGGCTGGTCGCCCGCGAGGTCGAACGTGTCGACTCGGGCTATCGGTCTATGCTCAGCGTGCAATCCTCCCTGGTGATGTATCCCATCTACGCCTACGGCACTGATGCCCAGCGGGAAAAATACCTGCCCAAATTGGCCACAGGGGAATGGATTGGGTGCTTTGGTTTGACAGAACCGGACCATGGGTCCGACCCGGGCGGCATGGTAACTCGAGCCCGGACGGTGGATGGGGGCTACAAGCTGACCGGCGCCAAAATGTGGATCTCCAACTCCCCCATTGCTGATGTCTTCGTCGTATGGGCCAAAACCGATGACGATGTTATTCGTGGCTTTATCCTCGAAAAAGGCATGACCGGCCTCAGCGCACCAAAAATTGAGGGTAAATTGGCACTGAGGGCGTCGATCACCGGGGAAATCGTCATGGACGAAGTGTTCGTTCCTGAGGAGAACCTCCTGCCCAATGTTCAGGGTCTCAAGGGCCCCTTTGGCTGCCTCAATAACGCCCGATACGGTATTGCCTGGGGCACCCTGGGTGCCGCTGAAACCTGCTGGCATACGGCACGGCAATACACCCTGGATCGACAGCAGTTTGGCCGTCCCCTGGCGGCCAACCAGTTAATCCAGCTGAAGCTGGCCGATATGCAGACGGATATCGCGCTGGCGCTTCAGGGCTGTCTGCGCGCGGGCCAGATGCTCTCTGACGGTAGCATCTCCCCCGACCTGATCAGCCTGATCAAACGGAACTCCTGTGGCAAAGCACTCGATATCGCTCGAAAAGCCAGAGACATGCTGGGAGGCAATGGTATTTCAGACGAATATCCCGTGATGCGCCACATGATGAACCTCGAGGTGGTTAATACCTATGAGGGCACTCATGACGTGCACGCCCTGATTCTGGGACGCAGCCAAACTGATATTCCCGCTTTCTGAAGACACCCGGTACGGATTGCCGCTAATCAGCTTTGCGTCTGTTGTACAGGTCGCCCACGGCGGCTTCCAGATCACCCCGCAGCGGATGGTCTCCCGGCAGTTGAGCACGTACCCGCTCGAGCAGCGCCAGGGGTGATTCGCCAAAGGCTCGAGATAAACCCAGGGTTTGAAGTCGATTCGTGACGGCCACAAAGCGCTTCTCCTCTGGCAAAAACAGGGGGGCAACACGCTGTCGGTTCAACCAGAAAGTCAGTGGTATCAGGACGATCGCCCAGCTGCCCAACATTACCGCGACAAACCAGCTGACCTTTATTTCTCCAAACCAGTCCTGCAACAGATCGATCTGCCGGGTACTGTCAAATCCGACCACAAAGCTCTGCCACCGAAAAGCCAGTACGTCATAGCGTAAACGTAGCCAGTTAATCGCTGAAATGCCCCGCAGCCGATACACGGAAATGGGTGAGTCCGCGAGGAAACCTGCCTCCCCCGCCAGCGCCGCTTCAAGACCCAGCTCTACCCGGTCCGGAGACACCGCCGCGGTTGGGTCGACGCGAACCCAGCCGTCCCCGGCATACCAGACCTCAGCCCAGGCATGGGCATCAAACTGTCGCACCACCACCGTATTATTCAGCGGGTTGATTTCTCCTCCCTGATACCCCGCCACGATACGTGCGGGAATCCCCGCCATACGCGCAAGGGCAACGAAGCTGTAGGCATAATGCTCACAGAAGCCGCGGCGGGTATCGAAAACAAAACGATCCACAAAATCGGGTTGTGTAATCGGCGGGGGCTCAAGAGTGTAGAAAAAGGGCTGCTCGCGAAAATGATCCAGCAACGCGGCCACCAGACTCTTGTCATCGGGATGCCGGGAACGAAGCGCCGTTACCCAGGTTGCTGAGCGCGGATTGATGTTTTCAGGAAAGCTTGTCTCGACATCACGCCGCCAGGCAGACAGCTGTGGCTGCATCGTCGCCCCGGTCCAGGAACGCACGTCGTAGCCAAACTGGGACTCCAGGGGATTGAGAACGCCCAGTCTAAAATCCCAGGCCTCCAGAACCCCGGCTGTCTCAGATTCGGCATAGGCGAGACCATACAACCAGCGCTGCTGGGTTGGATCCATCACAATACGGTAACGCAGAGGATCACCGGTTGTCTCAGGGCGCACCAGGGTGCGCTCCGATGCGGGGAGCTCCCGCCAACCCAGTGTGCGCCAGGCTTCGTCCTCGAACTGGCTCAAAACCAGGCCGCGCCAATAGAGTGCAGGCATTGCAGGAATCGGGCCATCAAATCCGGCGCGGAAAGCAACCTCTGCTGAGCGTCCCAGTTTGCTGACAGCACCGGGCTTGAGAAAGTCGCTCATACCCGTAATGCCGGCACCGGACTTGGAAGGCACACTCCATAGGGGACCAATGCGTGGAAACAAAAAAAACAAAACAACCATCATGGGCACGGCAAGACCCAGCATTTTTAACGCCAGCAATGGCTCGTGCCGCGTGAAAGTGGCACCGGGCCTCTGGTTGAGGGCGATCATCGCGGTCACCAAGAGCAGTGTGCAAGCCAGGGCATACAGCGTCATCGGCAGGGACTGCGAGAACACGAAGTGCGTCACGGAGATAAAAAAACCAAGGCAGACGATGACATAACCATCCCTGTCTCGTATCGCCTCCAGCAACTTAAGCGCACTGGCCACCAGAAGGAGAGCGATCATGGGCTCCAGGCCAATGAGCGTTCTATAGCTCGCCAGCACCGCTATGCTCGCGGTGATGCCCAGCGCCAATCGCAGCCACCGGCTGGGCATTTCAGCGCGCTGCCGGTGCATTTGCAGGCGCCACAGTGAAGCGCCCAGGTAGACCGCAACCACCCAAAGAGGAACCCGTACAAGATGGGGAACAATCACCGCAAACTGGCAGGCTATGAGCCATGTCAGGGCGCGCCGGGGCAGCTGATCGCCCGTGATCATTCGCCCGCGTTTCCTGACGATTCATGGAGTGCCAGGGCACGAAGGACCAGCTCCAGCTGACGATCCCCTCCCCCAAGCGGTATTTCTGCACCGGGTAAGCGCAAGCCAAAGTCCTCCCCCCTACCGTGATACTGCAATGCCAGCCAGCACAGCCAGGACAGTTTTTGCTCGTCTGTTCCGGAGGAAAAGTCAGACCAGTTGAGCCAGTGATCCTCGCGAACCGGTGCGGAAAAAAGCTTGGTCTGAAGTGGCTGGGCCCGGGCGTAGCTACGCCAGTCAATTAAACGAGGGGGATCACCCAGCCGGTAATCGCGAAACCCCGCGAGATCATCAATCCCTGTTTCGTCACTAAACCCTTGCGCCCCCTCCTCCTCATCAATGGAGCTGGGACGCTCTGAAGGCACAGGTTGGGGCCACACCAGTGCCGGCAAATCGAGTTGCGCAAAACTCCAGCAGCGCAGCAGGCCCAGCGGGTAAAGCGACTCGATACGCAGTCGGGGCGGCTTAAACCAACCCCGCTTGCCCACCTTCACATGCAGCGCCACCTCGACAGAGCCGTCTGCCGGCACGTCCACCAATGCCTCACAATCGGGCCAGAGAAGGCGTACCGAGTAATGCCCACTCCGGGAACTCTGACACGACAGCCGAAGTAAAAATTCAGCGTGTTGCCCAGGATAGACGGACTCCGCCCGAACACCGGTGATGACCAGCTTCATCAAGTTGGCATGAGTAAAGTGAATCGCCACCACAAACAACATGGACAACCAAAAGGTCAAACCGTAAGCGAGATTATTCTGATAGTTGATCGCCATGAGTAGCATCAATAGCAACGTGAACATAAACAGGAAGCCATTGCGGGACGGAAATATGAACAGCCGCCGCTGCTCCAGCGTAATGGTCCGGGCCGGAGGCAGACGCCTACTGAGCCAACGCTGGTAACGCTCTCGCGCCAGGTCCCGAAGGGACGTGGCGGCGCTAGCCCGGAATGACATCGACCTGGCGCCGCAACAGGGCCACCAGCGCATCGCCGTCCCCGGCGTAATCGGCACTGGGTACCACGCGGTGAGCCACTACGGGGCCCAGCACCGCCTGCACATCATCGGGCACGACGTAGTCACGACCCAGCATCAGGGCCCAGGTGCGGGCAGCGGCGACGAGTGCCAGCCCACCCCGGGGAGACAGGCCGACAGCAAATTCCGGCGCATCCCGGGTGAATGCTGTCAGGCGCTGGATGTAAGCCAGCAAACTGTCAGAGAGCTCAACGCCCGATGCCGCCCGCCGAATATCGGCCAGCTGATCCGCAGATATGCAGGCATCAAGCGCCGGTCGTGAGGCCTGATTATCCCGAAGCAACAGCTTGCGCTCGGCTTCATGATTCGGATAGCCGAGAGACAGGCGCATAAGGAAACGGTCCAATTGGGACTCGGGTAACGCGTATGTACCCGACTGATGGATAGGATTTTGGGTGGCTATGACAAAAAAGGGCTGTGGCAGGGGGCGTGTCATTCCATCAATGCTGACCTGTCCCTCCGCCATGGCTTCAAGCAATGCGCTCTGGGTTCTGGGTGTCGCCCGGTTGATCTCGTCCGCCAGCAACAACTGGTTGAAGACCGGGCCGGGCTGAAATTCGAAGGCCTCTTCTGCACGGTTGAATATTGAGACACCGAGGATGTCAGAGGGCAGCAGGTCTGATGTGAATTGCACCCGGGCGTAACTCAGCCCCAGAACACCTGCCAGCGCATGGGCAAGCGTTGTTTTACCCATCCCGGGCAGGTCCTCCAGCAACAGATGCCCTGAGGACAACAGGCAGCAGAGAGCCTGACGGGCCTCGTATTCTTTGCCCAACAACACGGACCCGATACCTGCCACCGCCCTGTCAATCAATTGCTGCATAGAACCACTCCCTGGTTCAGTCAATCATGTTTCAAGCGCCCTGAATCCGCGCTCACAATCAGCCTTGATGTCATCTATATGCTCGAGACCCACTGCGATACGCACCAGGCCCGGCACAATACCCGCCATTTCCCGCTGCGAGTCAGAGAGGCGTCCGTGGGTCGTGGTGGCCGGATGAACAATGGTTGTCTTTACGTCGCCAAGGTTGGCCGTGAGCGACATCAGGGAGGTTGCATCGATGAACCGCCACGCGGCTTCCTGCCCGCCCTGCACTGCAAAAGACAACACGCCACCAAAACCAGACTGCTGCTGGCCGGCCAGGCGGTGCCCCGGATGTTCAGGCAGGCCCGCGTAGTAAACCTTGCTGACAGGGGGTTGCAGCAGCAACCATTCCGCAAGCTGCTGAGCATTGTCACAGTGGGCACGCATCCGCAATGCCAGCGTCTCAAGACCCTTCAGAAAAACCCAGGCGTTGAAAGGGCTCATTGATGGGCCACAGGTTCGGATCACATTCCTGACCTCGGACATATCCTCTGTCGAACCGACCGCCGCACCGCCCACCATCCGACCCTGACCATCGAGGTATTTGGTCGCTGAGTGAATAACAATATCGGCGCCCTGCAATAGCGGCCGCTGGAGCGCGGGAGTACAGAAGCAGTTGTCGACAACAAGACGCGCATTGCTCGCC
>JAKMEU010000038.1 GCA_022425845.1 Luminiphilus sp.
ACACGGGAGACTACATAGAGCATTTTTCCTCTCTCCCTCTGGGCCCCAATATCGCCACTTTCGTACCCCATTCCATGTTGCGGGTTGAGGTCATGGGGCTGGAAGCCAGCGTCAGCCGTGCCCCCACCGAACAAGAACTTCGCCAAATGGAAGGTCTCTTGGAAACAGCGCTCCAACAGGGTTATTTGGGGCTAAGTACCGATGGGCTGCCCTTCCACTACCTGTCCAATGATCCCAACACCACCAAGCGTATTCCCACGCAGTTCGCCAGCTTTCGAGAGCTGAGAAGACTACTCAAGGTCGTGCGCAACTACGATCGTGTGTGGCAGACAACACCCATTATTGAAAACAGGCTGATGGCCATTATCTATTTCTCCCTCACCAGCGGCCGGCTGTTCGGTAAACCACTAAAAACCTCGGCGCTCTCGGCGATGGAAATGACTGCGGCACCCCGAGCGGGTCGCCTCTTCCTAAAGGTTGCCAGCCTTCTTAACACCTGGCTTTTCAAGGGCAAGCTGCATTTTCAGGCCCTGGGCACCAACTTCAGGGTTTGGTCCGACGGTATTGTCAGCCCCTTATTTGAGGAGATGGCCGCCACATCGCAACTCATTGCCAAGGAATATGATGATATTGAGGGCCGCAAAGCCCTGCTGCATGACCCGGACTGGGTTGAACTGTTCCGCAAGGAGTGGATGCATGGCCGCACCGGCGGAGACTTCGCCAGTTGGAAGGCGAAGCGCGGATTCCCCGACAGTCTGGTTGTGCGTGACGCCGATCGACTGATCTTCGATGGGGCACCCGTCAATCACTGGGATGGCGAATCCATGGCGGACGTCATGGCCCGTGTTCAACGCTTTAAAGCCGGCGACGGCGCCGCTGCGCGTTCCCGTGCTGAGCAGGCTGCTTTTGAGGAATTCCCTGCCACATTGCGGGACGATGCCGACTTTATGCTCCATATGATGCGTCGCTATGACAAGACGTTCAGGTTCTACGCCGACATTGCCAATGAGGGCAATCGAGCCACGCTGGACTACTTGCTAAATGACCACGCCTTGCCCGGATTCAACGACTCTGGCGCGCACATTACCAACATGGCCTTCTTTGACAGTAACCTCATGTCACTGAAACTGGCTAAAGAGCGCGATGAAGCCACGGTTGCCCGAATGGTGCAAAGACTGACCCAGGAACCGGCCAAGCTGTTTGGTCTGGATGCAGGCTCACTGGCGTTGGGCGCGCGCGCCGACATGGTCTTGATTGACCCCGCCGCCCTGGATGGGTGGGAGCCGGACCAGACTCGAAAACTGGAGTACCGGGAAATATTCGATCACCATCAAATGGTCAACCGGCCGCAAGGGATCGTTACCTCGGTATTTATCAAGGGCGTTCTGGCCTGGGCCAATGGTGAGGCACAGGAGGCCTTGGGGCGTGACACCCTGGGGCAGGCCCTGCGCGCAGCCTGACTCCCCTACGACCCAGCCTGACAGGCGTTAGGCTGGTGACAGGCGGCAGGGGCCATGCCTTATTCCCGCAACGCCTCGAGGTTCCTGAACTGCTCCAGCGCCTCGGGGTTGGCCAGGGCGTCAGTATTTTTGACCGGGCGATCATGAACCACATTGCGCACCGCCAGTTCAACAATCTTGCCACTCAGCGTTCTTGGAATATCGGTCACCTGAAGAATTTTCGCGGGTACATGTCTTGGGGTGGCGTTATCACGAATCGTTCGGCAAATTTTTTGCCGCAGTTCGTCATCCAGTAGGAACCCGTCCGTCAGGACGACAAACAGCACAACGCGCACATCACCGGCCCAGTCCTGACCGATCACAATACTTTCCAGAATCTCCGGTAGTTGCTCCACCTGCCGGTAGATCTCTGCCGTGCCGATACGCACCCCACCGGGGTTGAGCACCGCATCAGAGCGACCGTGGATTACATATCCGCCCGATGCTGTCTTTTCTCCATAGTCACCATGCGCCCAAACATTGGGCCACTGGGAAAAATAAGCGGCGCGGTACAGTTCGCCGTCAACATCATTCCAGAAGGCGACCGGCATACTGGGAAATGGATGCGTGCAGACGAGTTCTCCCTTCTCCTCCAAAACCGGCTCACCCGCCTCATTCCAGATCTCCACCGCCATTCCCAGACCTGCTGCCTGTATTTCACCAGCCCGGACCGGAAGCACCGGACAGCCCCCCACAAAGCACGACAGAATATCGGTTCCACCACTGATGGAAGACAGGCACAGATCGGCTTTAAACGTTTTGTAGACGTAATGAAAACTCTCATGTGACAAAGGTGAACCTGTGGATAGGATTGTCTTCAGGCTGGATAAATCGGCAGTATCTCGGGCAACAATGTGAGCTTTCTCCAATGCCGCAATATATTTGGCACTGACGCCAAACACCGAAATTCTTTCTGCTTCAATTGTCTTTATGAGTGCCAGACCGTCATCGGCAAACGGAGAGCCATCATAGAGCAGCAGTGTGGCCCCACTGGCCAAACCCGACACCAGCCAGTTCCACATCATCCAGCCACAGGTGGTGAAGTAAAAAAACACATCGTCCCTACCTAAATTGACGTGCAGGCGATGTTCCTTCAGATGCTGTAACAGCGTGCCACCGGCACCATGAACAATGCATTTCGGCATGCCCGTCGTACCCGAGGAGTACATGATGTAGAGCGGATGATCAAAGGGCATGTGAGCGAACGTCATCTCACAGGATTCTTCGGCCAGAAAATCGTTCCAGAGCCTGGCCGCCGAAACGCCGCTCAACTGCGGTCGCTCTGCCAAAAGGGGCACCACGACGACCGCCTCAAGGCTCTCAATGGCATCGGTGATCGCCGCCAGACGTCCCAGGGAATCGCAAGCCTTGCCGTTGTAGTAATACCCATCAGCACTGAACAACACCTTGGGCCGTATCTGGCCAAAACGATCCAGCACGCCGTTGATACCAAAATCAGGAGAACACGAGGACCAAATTGCCCCGAGGCTCGCGGTCGCCAACATAGCCTGAACACTTTCAATGATGTTGGGCATAAACCCGGCAACACGATCACCGGGCCCCACGCCGGCATTCCGTAAGCCAGCCGCCAAGCGGGCCACATCACTGTAAAGCTGCGCGTAACTGATGCTTCGCCTCTGTCCATTTTCAAGGTGGGATACAAGGGCAATGCGGTCATCGCGGTAGCGCAGCAGATTCTCTGCAAAGTTCAGGCGCGCGTTGGGATACCAGCGCACGGCGGGCTCCAATTGGCAGGGAAAGCTGGCCCCATGTTCAACAACGGGCTCACCTTTGCACTGGGCGATCACCTCGGCGTAATCCCAGACGGCCTCCCAGAAGTCCGCGCTGTGTTCGACGGAAAAGCGATGCAACGCCGCGTAGTCTTCAAATTCACCGTGACCCCGCTCCGCGAGAAGGGCCATGAACCCGTAGAGCGCGGCATCCTGTTTGTGCTGCTCTGTCGGCTGCCACAACGGCCCTGCGGAATCGACGGGTGGATGCTGGCCAGTGGGCAGCGTCACAGGCATGACTGAAGTCTCATGGGCATCCTTCTTCGTTTGACAAAAGCAGTCCATAACCATCACGTGCGAGCGGCTTGTCTGTTTTTCCTTTGACCGCCATTAGCAACGCTCCAAGCTCCAGCGCACCCGTCATCAGCACAGGGCAACCTGCTGTTGGGTGGATAGGCAGAAAATCGAGGGGCTCCAGATTGAGCCTGTACTGGCCGCAGCAACCTCTCACGAGCGCTGGCTTCGTTCTGCGGTAATAAAATCGATCCAACCGGTGAAAATCATCTTCTCATCAGTCTGGGAGACAACCCCACGGTGCATGTGTGTCATGTCACTGGGCCACAAAATAACATTTCCTTTGACACACTCAGTGACCACATTCTGGTGAGGAAACTCTGTGCCCCCGAGGGGCGTATCAGTCAGGTACAGCATCCAGACCAACGCCCTGTGGCCATATTCCAATCGATCGCGCTCACAGTGAATTGCGGGATAGCCTCCGCCCTTGGGATACCACTGAATATTGGACCACTCTGAGAAACCCAGCGGACCCAGGCCGTTGGCACCTGTGGCGTAGTAATACTTATCGACATAGGCTTTAACGAATTCGGTCAATCGCTCAAAAAAAGGAGCAACCTGCCCATAGAGACGGATGGGCACACTCAGATCAAGAGAGTCCTTCATCGATTTGTCCACACGGGGCACCTCACCCAGGCGGCCGGGTTCCGCAAGGTGTTCATTATCCTTGAAGAACGCAATGATCCTGTCACAGACCTCTGCTTCTACCCGGTAGGTTTCTATAAAACTTTGCTGCACCTTCTAGTTACCCGATTAGAGGAGAACCACAGCATATCGGGTTCAACATACCCACCGCCAGAGCTATACAGGGCGCCAGCCACATGGGCTGGCAACGAGCGCTTCAACAGGAGCAGAACAGGCCCTACTGGCTGCGCGTGTCCCACACCCGGCGCTTTAGATCACGCACTCATCACCGCATCATCCCGGCCAGTGGCTGCGAAGAAAAATTGAGCCAGTTAGGTAAAGCCATTTCAAGACTGCTGTCATCAAGACCAAGCCAGCGACCCAGGCTCGCTGCATATTGCTCCACCGAGATGGTGGGAATCAGCCGGCCGGCACCGGCATCCTGATCGTGTTCAAACGCGGGCGGGGGAATATCGCCGTAGAGTGCGCCACCATTGACCGCTCCGCCCACGACAAACTGATGACCGCCCCACCCATGGTCAGTGCCATCCCCGTTGACCGCAAGGGTGCGCCCAAAGTCTGAAGCGGTAGCCAGCGTAACCTGGTCGAAGAGGCCCAAATTCTTCATTGCCTCTGAAAAAGAAGCCACCCCATCATTCAACTGGCCATGCAGCTCCGGCAGTATCGCTCCCTGGGAACTGTGCGTGTCGTAACCATAGGCTCCCACCAAAAAGATCTGGCGCCTGACACCAAACTCCTGTCGGGATGCAATAATTTGAGCGGCAAGCTCGAGCTGACTTCCCAGCCTGTCGCCCTGAAAGGCAACCCCCAGGTCCGGAGCCTCCGCGATGATGGAGAGGTACTCTGCATTCGCCTCGAAAGCATCAACCGTTATCTGGGCCATATCC
>JAKMEU010000044.1 GCA_022425845.1 Luminiphilus sp.
GGTGAGGTTGAGGGTGATGATGTTGAGGTCGATCGTTTCCTGGGGGAGCTGAAGTCAGAAGCCCGTGGCCGCTTTCGTGTGCTTGATCGCGATGCGTCACTGGCTTTGGGCGGTCACACTGAGACAAGCGTTCCTGTCATCACCCTGCTCACCCAGCCCCCTGCGTACTTTTCCAGGTTTCCTGTTGCCCAGGATAAGCGGAGCGGTGCCCATGGCTATGCTGCTGACCAACCGGATATGGCGGCCTTTGCGGTGGGTGCGGGGCCCGCTTTTCGCCACGGGCTGGTGCAGGAGGCCCATCAGCTGGATATCCTCCCCATGATGCTCAGGGTATTGAATCTACCGGCGCCGCCTGGCGTTGCGAGTAACGGTGGACCTCTGTTGTCAATTCTCCGAGATGACTGAACTCGGCTCCGGGTCGCGATATACTCGCGATCATTGATTTCAGCAGAGAACAGCTATGGCCCGTGATGACCTGCCGGATACCGACATCCCCGCCTTCGGGGGTGCGACCCGCGACGAAAGTGTCAGAAGTGCACCGCGAGGTGCGGTGCCCGGCCGTACAGCCCGTCCATCCGCCGCCAGTGGTGGTATGGGCGTGCTGGGTAGGCTGGTGCTGACAGTCGCACTCGTGGTTGCTGCGGTTGCCTGCGCCTGGGCCTGGCAGTTGCAGATGGCGCTGGATGAGTCCCAGTCTGATGCGGCTGTCGTTGCTGGTCGGGTGGCTGACCTTGAAGCGTTATTGTCCGATACCGATGAGAGCGTTGAGAAGTCGGCGGCCGCATTGGGTGCCCAGTTGAATGTGGTTGATAAGGAGACCCGTCGACTTGAGCAGCGCCGCCGTGAAATGGACGCTAAGCTTTCCAAGCTCGAAAAAGCCTCGGCGGCGGTGCAAACCGATGTTGGCAAGCTCCAGACAGCCTCCGCTGCACAGGGTAAGACGGTTGCATCACTGGAGACCGATCTCGCGGCGCTGCAGCGTGTCGCCGGAGATCTCGAGCGTCTTTCCAAAACCGCCATGGATGCCCAGGCCAATCTGGAGCGCCTTGCTGATAACGTCAACAAAGCCAATCTGGAGCGCGCGGCGATGAACAAGCGGGTGGTTTCAAATGAAGAGTGGATTGAATCGATCAATGCATTTCGGCGTCAGGTGAACGCCAGTATCAGCCGTCTTGAATCGCAGATACGCAGTACGCAGTCGGCTCCGGTAGTGACCCCCGCGCCGGGTAATCCCTGAGGACTGCGAAGCTTTCCGGGCGCTATTACGCTAATGGGGGCGCGGCCCTGCTGTAGGGCCGGTTTCCATGACGACGACTTAAAGGAGTGGATTCGACCATGACCCTGATCCGTGAGGCGGACTTGATTGACAGCGTGGCAGACGCGCTGCAGTTCATTTCCTACTACCATCCCCTGGATTTCGTGCAGGCCGTGCATCAGGCCTATGAGATGGAGCAAAACCCTCCCGCCAAGGATGCGATGGCCCAAATCCTGATCAACTCGAGGCTTTGTGCCATGGGCCATCGGCCGCTGTGCCAGGATACGGGGATCGTCACGGTGTTCGTTGAAGTCGGCATGGAAGTGAGCTGGGATGCGACCCAGTCGCTGGAGGCCATGATCAACGAGGGTGTTCGCCGTGCGTATACGCATCCCGACAACACCCTCAGGGCATCCATTCTGGAGGATCCCGCGGGTGCTCGCAGAAACACCCGGGACAATACGCCCGCCGTAATTCATACACGTCTGGTGCCGGGGGATAAGGTAGACGTTCGCATAGCCGCCAAGGGCGGTGGCTCAGAGAACAAGGCCAAGCTGGTGATGCTCAACCCCTCGGACAGTATCGTCGACTGGGTGCTGAAGACCGTTCCCACCATGGGGGCGGGGTGGTGCCCCCCGGGCATGTTGGGCATTGGCATCGGTGGTACTGCAGAGAAGGCCGCCGTACTGGCCAAGGAGTCCCTCATGGATCCTATCGATATCCAGAGCCTGAGGCAGCGGGGTCCGCAAAATCGAATAGAGGAACTGCGACTGGAAATCATGGACGGCGTCAATAAGCTGGGCATAGGGGCGCAGGGCCTGGGCGGCCTCACGACGGTACTGGACGTAAAAATAATGGATTACCCCACCCACGCGGCTTCGCTGCCGGTGGCGATGATCCCCAATTGTGCCGCAACGCGGCATACCCACTTCACCCTCACCGGCAGCGGCCCGGCGCTGCAGACGCCTCCCAGTATCGATGCGTGGCCGGAGGTCAGCTGGGAACCCGGCGATCAGGTGCGGCGGGTGAACCTGGATACGGTCAGTCGGGAGGAGACTCATTCCTGGCAGCCCGGTGAGACGTTATTGCTGTCTGGCACCATGTATACGGGTCGCGATGCCGCCCACAAACGCATGACCCAGATGTTGCAGGAGGGTCAGCCCCTGCCAGTCGACTTACAGGGCAAATTTATCTACTACGTCGGCCCGGTTGATCCGGTGCGGGATGAGGTCATGGGCCCCGCGGGTCCAACCACGGCCACGCGCATGGACAAGTTTACCGACTATATTCTCGAGCAGACGGGGCTGATTGGCATGATCGGCAAGGCCGAGCGAGGACCTGCCGGGGTGGAGGCCATTCGCAAGCATGGCGCGGTGTATCTGATGGCGGTGGGTGGCGCGGCCTATCTGGTCTCCAAGGCCATTACAGACGCCAGGGTGGTCGCCTTTGAGGATCTGGGAATGGAGGCGATCTATGCCTTCACGGTCAGGGACATGCCGGTGAGCGTTGCCGTGGATGCCCGAGGAGAGTCGGTGCATATCACGGGCCCCGAAATTTGGCGTCAGCGGATAGAAGAGCAGGCGATTGAGCTCATCTGAGAGTTTTTACTGGCACGATTACGAAACGTCGGGAGCCCGTGTTGCCGAAGATCGCCCGCTGCAGTTCGCGGGGGTTCGCACGGATGCGAGTTTCAATGTCATCGGCGAGCCGCTGGTCATCTACTGCCGCCCGAGCCCGGATTGCCTGCCCCACCCTGCGGCAATTCGCGTTACCGGTATCAGCCCCTATACGGCGCTGGAATTGGGGTTGCCCGAACGTGAATTCATCGGCCAGATCGTGCATGAAATGGAACAGCCCGGTACTTGCTCCCTGGGCTTTAACTCATTGCGCTTCGATGACGAAATTACCCGTTACGCCCTGTACCGAAACTTTTATCCACCCTATACCCGGGAGTATGGGCAGGGCCGAAGTCGATGGGACCTGATCGATACGACCCGGGCTGTCCATGCCTTACGCCCAGCGGATATTGAATGGCCCACCCGGGACGATGGGCTCCCCAGTTTTCGATTGGAGGATCTCACCGCGGCCAATGGTATAGACCATGGCAATGCCCACGATGCGCTTGCCGATGTACTGGCAACCATCGCACTGGCACGCCTGTTGCGGGAGAAACAACCGGCACTGTTCGATACCTTGTATGCCCAGCGCAGCAAGCGCGCCCTTGCCCCCTTGCTCGACCTCTCCAATCCCAAGCCCGTGGTTCATGTTTCCGGCCAATTTGGTGCGCAGCGCAGTAACCTGGCTGTAGTGTTACCTCTGGCACAACATCCCCGCAACAGCAATGAAATCATTTGTGCAGACCTGTCCCGTGAGCCCGACTTCCTGGATCAGCCGGTGGAGGCTATTCGCGAGGTCTTGTTTGCCAGGAAAGATACCCTTGCCGATGGCGTCCAGAGGCCACCGCTGAAAACCCTGAAAATTAACCGGGCACCTGTGGTATTGCCGGTCACTTGGGTTCAGGGCGAACCTGCCGAACGCCTGGGCTTGAACGGTGATGTTACCCGGGCGGCACTGGCGGCCTACCGGGGCGCCAGAAACGCAAATCCAGAGGGCTTCAAACACTTTATTCAACAGATCTATGCGGGCCGTACCTTCACCCCGAGAGATAACCCGGACACGCAGCTCTATGATGCTTTTCTGGGGCGTAACGATGAGGCCCTGCTGGCACAGGTGCGCAGTGCATCTTCTGAATCGCTGGCTGCAGACAGTTGGGTGTTTGAGGATCGTCGCCTGCCCGAACTGTTCTTTCGCTACCGCGCGCGTAACTTTCCCGAAAGCTTAAATGCTGAGGAACGAGAGCGCTGGCACAGTCATTGCGGTGATGCCCTGCTGGAGCAGGCAGGGGCCGATTGGAAAGACTTCACGGATGCACTTGCCGAGGAGCGGGCCCGGGCAGATCTCACTGAGCAACAAGTGACAGCGCTGGACGCCTTGGATCGCTATGCCACAGCACTTCGTGCAAGCCATGAGGGTGCCTGATGTCATCAGCGCTGAGTGGACGTTGCGATGATGGGAACAATCCGCAGACGACTGACTCAGTGGTGATGCGCTGGCGTCGGGGGGCGTATCGCCGCAGCCCGGCAAAATTTCTGTCGCGAGAGGTGATTTAAAGTGGGTCTGTTCGAGCGTTACCTGAGCTTATGGGTCGGCATTTGCATCGTCACGGGTGTCGGTCTGGGTCATGTCCTTCCGGGTTTATTCCAGGCCTTTGCGGCCATGGAAATCGCGCGGGTCAATATTCCTATCGCCCTGTTCATCTGGGTGATGATTTTCCCCATGATGTTGCAGATCGATTTTGCATCGGTCAGGGATGTCGGTAAGCGACCCAAGGGTCTGATCCTGACCCTCGTCGTGAACTGGCTTATCAAGCCCTTCACTATGGCGCTGCTGGGTTGGCTGTTTTTCCGGGTGTTGTTTGTCGATCTGGTCGATCCACAGACAGCCAACGAATACATCGCCGGTATGATTTTGCTGGGAGTGGCTCCCTGCACCGCGATGGTCTTTGTCTGGAGTCAGCTGACACGAGGTGACCCCAATTACACCCTGGTTCAGGTGTCTGTGAATGACCTGATCATGGTCTTTGCCTTTGCGCCCCTGGCCGCACTGCTTTTGGGTGTCTCTGAGATCACCATTCCATGGAACACCTTGTTGTTATCGGTAGGCCTTTATGTCGTTCTTCCCCTGGTTGCGGGTGTACTGGTTCGTAAGCGACTGCAGACAAGGAATGGCGGCAATCAACTTGAGCGCTTTTTGGCCGCCACCAAACCGTTTTCCATGGTGGGCCTGCTGGCCACAGTCGTCCTTTTGTTCGGCTTTCAGGCCAACACCATTATCGGTAATCCGTTGGCGATAGGCCTCATTGCGATACCGCTTTTATTGCAAACCTACGGCATCTTTGCCCTGGCCTATGGCGTGGCCTGGCTATGGCGCCTGCCCCATTCAGTGGCCGCACCTTGTGCCCTTATCGGGACCTCCAACTTCTTCGAACTGGCTGTGGCTGTTGCCATCAGCCTGTTTGGGCTGAACTCAGGTGCCGCATTGGCAACCGTGGTCGGCGTTTTGGTAGAGGTTCCGGTGATGCTGTCGCTGGTTGCCGTCGCGAATCGCAGCCGGCGGTATTTTGCGTGACATGCCACTGCCTATTAATCCCTGTTTTTTTACCGCCGGGTTGAGAGCGGGGATGAGGTATCATCGGCAAAATCCGGTCGCAGGACAGCCCATTGCACTTCCCCGGTAGCCATATCCTGAGTATCAGCCAGTTTGATCGCGCGGCGGTTGATCGTCTTTTTGAAGTGGCAGATTGCATGCGCCCCTATGCGCATCGTGAGCGCGTGACCCGTGTACTCGACGGGGCTATTTTGGGCTCCATGTTCTTTGAGCCCTCTACCCGAACCCGCATCAGTTTTGGCAGCGCATTCAATCTTCTGGGGGGGGAGGTCCGTGAAACCACAGGTTTTGAAAGCACGGCAATAGCCAAGGGTGAATCGCTGTTTGATACCGCGCGGGTACTGAGCGGTTACTCGGACGTGATTGCCATGCGCCATCCCGCCGAGGGGTCAGTCGCAGAGTTCGCCGAGGGCAGCCGTGTTCCTGTGATCAATGGGGGCGACGGCGCTAACGAGCACCCGACCCAGGCCCTTCTCGATCTCTATACCATTCGCAGTGAGCTCGCAGACCGAGGACGGTCGCTGGATACCCTGCGTATTGCAATGGTGGGGGATCTCCGCTTTGGGCGTACGGTGCATTCCTTGTCGCGACTATTGCAGCTGTTCGAGGGCGTTAAGGTCAATCTGGTATCCCCTTCGGAGCTTAAAATGCCTGAGGAAATCGTCGCCGAGCTGGCCTCTGGAGGGCATGCCGTTCTGGAGACCGATAGCCTTGAGCTCGGTATTGCGGATGTGGATATTGTCTATTCAACCCGTATACAGGAAGAGCGCTTTGCCAGCCGGGCCGAAGCGGACTCCTACCGCGGCCGCTTTCGTTTGAACCAGGGTATTTATACGGCCCACTGCGAACCCAACACCGTCATCATGCACCCCTTGCCCCGGGATTCCCGGGAGGGCGCGCAGGAATTGGACGTGGATCTCAATGACAACCCCAATCTGGCCATCTTCCGCCAGAGTGACAACGGCGTGCTGGTCCGGATGGCATTGTTTGCCCTGATACTCGATGTCGCGGACCAAATCGATGACCACAGTCGCCCTGTGAACTGGTACACGGAGCGACGGTTTTGAGCGACTTTTCGCATCGCTTTGCAGTGGAAGATGTCCGTGTGCTGGAGCGGGAGGTGGGTTACCAGGGCTTTTTCAGACTCGACCGGCTGCGTGTGCAGCATCGTCTGTTTGATGGGGGTTGGAGCGAGCCCTTTACCCGCGAGTTGTTCGAACGCGGGGACGCTGTGGCCGTGCTGCCCTGGGACCCGGTGCGTGATGAGTTGATTCTGGTTGAGCAGTTTCGGGCGGGCGCGCTGCGGGGTCAGGATAGCCCCTGGATGCTGGAACTGGTGGCGGGGATCGTTTCCGAAGGCGAAAGTGACGAGTCTGTCGCGCACCGCGAGGCGCTGGAAGAGGCGGGTTGCCAGCTGGACAGGTTGGTACCCATCGCAACCTTTTATCCCAGTGCTGGTGCCTGTTCCGAACAAATTCGAGCCTTTATGGGTCGGGTGGTGTCAGCGGGTGTGGGGGAGGTACACGGTTTGGATGACGAGCATGAAGATCTGTTGGTGCACGCTATACCCAGAGCGCAGGCGTTGGGGATGCTCGATGCCAACGAAATCAACAACGGCCACACGCTGATCGCCCTGCAATGGCTCGCACGACACGGTGAGGCCCTGCGTCGGCAATGGTTGAAGGACTAAGTTCGACGGACCCGCCTGACGGTCAGGACAACAAGCCGCGAGGGTTGCTTCACTCCAGCGCCATTGTGGGTGGTGCCACGCTGGTTTCTCGTATTCTGGGTTTGGTGCGTGATGTCGTGCTCGCCAACCTAGTGGGCGCAACCAGCAATGCTGACGCTTTCTTCGTCGCCTTTAAGATTCCCAACTTTCTTCGTCGGCTGTTTGCTGAGGGTGCTTTTGCACAGGCCTTTATCCCGGTTTTCACCGAGACCCGTGAGCAGGGCGGCAAGGTAGCCGTTCAGGCGCTCATAGACCGGGTTGCTGGCGTTCTGGGGGGCACGCTACTCCTGTTAACGGCACTGACCATTCTGGCTGCTCCCATTGTGGCACTGGTGTTTGCACCGGGCTTTTCGAAGGACCCTGGCAAACTGGCGCTCACCGCGGACCTCATCCGCCTCACTTTTCCCTATCTTTTCCTGATTTCCATGACCGGTTTTGCCGGAGGGATTCTCAACGCCTACGGGCGATTTGCTGTCCCGGCATTTACCCCCGTCTTGCTCAATCTCAGTCTGATCGCCGCGGCTCTATTACTGGCGCCCGGGTTTGAGGAGCCTGTTTACGCCCTTGCGCTGGGCGTTTTTATTGCCGGCTTGCTGCAACTTTTATTTCAATTTCCCGCCCTGTATGGCTTGGAGTTAGTGCCCCGCCCGCGTTGGGATACGGCGTATCCGGGGGTGCGTCGTATCATGACTTTAATGGTGCCGGCGTTGTTTGGCGTTTCAGTGAGCCAGATCAATCTTCTTCTTGATACGGTGCTGGCTTCGCTGCTGCCTGCGGGCAGTGTTTCCTGGCTCTATTACTCCGATCGACTGACCGAGCTGCCACTGGGTGTGTTTGCCATTGCTATCGCCACCGTCGTGCTGCCCACGCTGTCTGCCCGACGAGCACGTGCAGAGGCCGGCGAGGGCGATCCGTTGTTTGCCGCCACGTTGCACTGGGCGCTGGGTCTTGTCCTGTTGATCGCTTTGCCGGCGACCTTTGCACTGCTGCTCCTGGCTGAGCCGATACTGGCTACGCTCTTTCAATACGGAGCGTTTGCTGCGGCTGATGTCGATAAGGCGGCCTGGTCGCTTCGCGCCTACACTCTGGGCCTGAGCGCGTTTATGTTAATCAAGGTGCTGGCGCCGGGCTACTACGCACGACAGGATATGAAGTCGCCGGTACGGATTGGCATCATTGCCATGGTAGCCAATATGATTATGAATCCGCTCTTTATCTTTCCCCTGATGTGGACGTTTGACCTCGGCCATGTAGGCCTCGCGTTGGCTACCAGTCTTGCGGCCTGGTTGAATGCTGCGCTGCTCTACCGGGGATTACGCCGGGATGGCACCTTGCCCTCGCCTGACATCAGTGCTCGGGCCAGTGGACGCATTGCCATAGCCCTGGTTGTCATGGTCGTCGCGGTTGGGTTGAGCCTTCCAGATCCCGACTGGTGGTCTGCCACAGACGCGGTGGGGCGAGGTGTGCGAATGGCAGGGTTGGTGGCAATTGGGGGTTTGGCGTACGTCATGGTCCTGTGGCTGGGGGGACTGCGATTGAGCGCCTTGAAGAACCCGCCAGAGACGGCCTGATCTGGTAAATGGTTTATCGCGACGCGCCCAGAGCTTCGGGTTTTCTATATACTGGCGCCTTTAGACCCTAACCCGAAGCCAAAAACATGGATTTGATCCGCGGCCTGCACAACCTGCGACCGGAACACCGCGGATGCGCCGTCACCGTGGGAGCCTTTGATGGTATCCATTTAGGCCACCAGGCCGTTCTGGCCCACCTTTCGTCCTGTGCACGGGAGCGGGAGCTGTTATCTACCGTCATTGTCTTTGAGCCTTTGCCCAGAGAATACTTTCGACCCCTGGAGGCACCGCCGAGAATCACCAATTTCCGCGAGCGTCTGGCGCTGTTGGCCGGCACGGGAATTGACCGGGTCCTTGTGCTCAAGTTCAACAAGGAGCTGCGCGGGATGAGCGCAGAGGAATTTGTCGAACGTGTCTTCGTCGATGGCCTGGGCGCGCGCTACATAGCCTTGGGAGATGATTTTAGATTCGGGAACAGTCGCGAGGGGGACTATGACTATGTCAGGACCCTCGCCGAGAAATTTGGCTACGAAGTACAGCCGACTGACACGCGTGAAGTGGCGGGTGCCCGGGTGAGCAGCACGCGCATCAGGGCCGCGTTGGCTGCGGGGGACTTTGAAGACGCACAGCAACTGCTGGGTCGTCCGTTCACCATGACGGGACGGGTCGAGCATGGACGTAAACTGGGTCGCGAGTTGGGCGCGCCGACTGCTAATATCCGCATCGGGCGCATTCGAAGTCCGCTCTCAGGGGTGTTTACCGTTCGCGTGGATGGAGGTGGCCTGCAGGGCGCGCCGGGTGTGGCCAACGTCGGCACCCGCCCCACGGTTGATGACAGCCTGACCGCAACCCTTGAGGTGCATTTGTTGGATCGACAGTGTGATCTTTACGGCCAGCGTCTTGAGGTCCGTTTTCTGCACAAGTTGCGGGAAGAAATGAAATACGAATCCCTGGATGCCCTGAAGGAGGGCATCGCAAGGGACATTGATAACGCCCGCGAAAAGCTGGCACTAACATAGCCCCCAATAGCTTCGTCTTATGAGTGATTACAAAAGCACCCTGAACCTGCCCCAGACGGATTTCCCGATGAAGGCCAACTTGTCGCAGCGCGAGCCGCAGCGGTTGAAGCAATGGCAGGAGATGGATCTCTACGGTTTGATGCGCGAAGCGGGCGCAGGCAAGCCCAAATTCATTCTTCATGATGGGCCGCCCTACGCCAATGGCGAGCTTCATATCGGTCACGCCGTTAACAAGATCCTGAAAGACTTTATCGTCAAGTCCCGCTCACTTTCCGGTTTCGATGCACCGTATGTGCCCGGCTGGGACTGTCATGGTCTTCCCATTGAACTGAACGTCGAGAAGAAAGTAGGCAAACCGGGGCACAAAATTTCAGCATCGGAGTTCCGCCAGCGTTGTCGTGACTATGCCGCCGGCCAGGTAAGCCAGCAGAGTGAGGATTTCCAGCGCATGGGCGTGGTCGGAGACTGGGAAAACCCTTACCTCACGATGAACTTCGAGTTTGAAGCGGAGATCGTTCGGACGCTGGGACGGATTATTGGCAATGGCCATTTGCACAAGGGCTTCAAACCCGTGCACTGGTGTCTGGATTGCGGCTCGGCGCTGGCTGAGGCCGAGGTGGAGTACAAAGATAAGGTGTCCTCAGCTGTCGACGTGGCTTTCCCTGCGGTAGACAGCGCCGCCTTCCGGTCCGCTTTTGGTTGGGACGGGATGTCGCCTGTCGACGTGGCCATCTGGACCACCACCCCCTGGACACTGGCAGCCAATCGCGGTGTCAGTGTCAGTGCTGATCTTGATTATGTCCTGCTGCGGGTTGGTGACCGGGCGGTCGTAGTGGCTGAGGCGCTGGTGCCCGCCTGTGGCGCCCGCTATGGCCTCGATGAACCCGAGGTGCTGGCTGTCGCCAGTGGTCGCTCGCTGGATCGCCTGATGGTGTACCCGCCCTTTGGCGATCTGGAAGTGCCGTTGATGTTGGGTGGTCACGTCACGACTGATGCGGGTACCGGATGTGTCCACACGGCGCCAGCCCATGGTCTGGAAGACTTTCAAATCGGCAGGGAATACGGCATTGAAGTTTACAATCCGGTGGGTCCCAACGGGGTCTACCTGCCGGGCACGCCGGTCCTGGAAGGGCGGCATATCTTTAAGGCCAATGATGAAATCATCGCCGAGCTTGAAGGTGCAGGTCGATTGTTGGCGCACCAGCCCTACGAGCACAGCTACCCCCATTGCTGGCGTCACAAAACACCCATCATTTTCCGCGCCACGCCGCAATGGTTTATCAGTATGGAGCAGGCCGGGTTGCTGGAAGCCGCACAGGAGGCGGTGGAGGGCGTGAATTGGGTGCCGGAATGGGGACGGGCACGGATTGACGCCATGCTGGCAGATCGGCCCGACTGGTGCATATCAAGGCAACGCACCTGGGGTGTGCCGATCACACTGTTTGTGCATCGTGAAACGGGTGAGCTACATCCCAGGACCGACGCGCTCATTGAGACGGTGGCAGGGCAAATAGCAGCTGCGGGCATCGATGCCTGGTTCGATCTCGATCCGGCCACATTGCTTGGGGACGAGGCCGAGGAGTACGAGAAAGTCAGTGACACCCTCGACGTCTGGTTTGATTCAGGTGTTACCCATGCCTGTGTACTGCGCCAGCGGGATGTGCTGCAGTCGCCTGCTGACCTGTAT
>JAKMEU010000075.1 GCA_022425845.1 Luminiphilus sp.
GGCGAGAAGCCCAGATCGGTCTCAACGGTAGGATCTTCCGGATTCTGCAGCGCTTCTTCCCGATCGAAGATTGACAGGTTAGACGTGCCAGACAACGGGTTGTCGGTCGTCGTGGAAGCGAGCGTCAGGGGCAGTTCGTCCTCATCCAGTGCTGCTGCAGAAACAGCACCCGCTGGGGTGTCAGTTGTGTAAGCACAAGCGTCACCTGCAAGCGCGTAAGCCTCATAGACGTCACAAATCGGGTTGCTCATGGTGTACTGACCCGGCAGGGTTACAACCCAGTCGGTTGCTACAGTGCCGTCATCGGTCGAGAACGAAGCCCAATCGTTGATGATGTTGTCAGCATCCATCGCATCACGAGCACCATCCAACATAGATCCATCGGTGATGGTAGCAGAAGACGCACCAATGCCACTATTCCGAGCAGCGGTCTGCGAGGGCCATGCACCGTAGGCCATGTTAGGCAGTTCAAAGTTGAGCGGGTCATACGCCAGCTCGCCCGTGGTACCAAAGTTCAGGAGTTCCTGGTTGGTAAGCATCGGTGCGTCAGAGAACCCGGTGATGTGTACCGCGTTGTCACCAATTTCAAGACCACCATCGGAATCCGTGATGAAGTACGAAACCTTCAGAGCATTGTCATCAGAATCGCCAAACACGGTGGTGTTCTGATCTTCGCCGCCGAGGGTAGGTGCACCAAATCCGCTACATACCGCCGTGAGGGGCGCTGCGAGGCCAGTACAGAAGCCCGTGCTCGTGACGTTGGAGGTGTGTGTTCCCCTAACGCCCGGGTCGAGGACATCGCCTGAAGCAACTCGGTAAAAGTTCTCACGAACGAGGTCACAGCTCAGCGGGACACCATCAACGTGGGTCGCGGTCAGCGGCAAATGCTGAAGCTCCGCTGGGATGAAGCTGAGGGGGTTGGCGACGGGCGGACCCATGGCGATAATCTCTACGTAGCCTTCCGTCGCACCATCAGCGTAGGTGTCGGGCATTTCTGCACCACCTTCGGGGAAAGCGGGAACCGTACAGGTATTGTCGTTGGTGTTTACAACAACGCCGTTCGCGCCGCCGGCACCAATGTTGGCAGTCCACTCATCGTAGGGCGACATGACCAGGTTAAAGTCGAGCGCGTCCTTGGAATCGGAACCACGACGCAGGCGCACTTTAACGACTTGAGTGCTTGCGGTGGTGTTGATGATGTGGATACCGGTGTTCTTGCCATCGTTGACGGTGTAGTAAGGCACGATCGCCATATCACCCGTCTCATTCGGCGACATCATCTGTGCAGCTGCGCCGGAGGCAACAGTTGCGACAGCTGCGGCTACGCCATATTTTTGGAACTGCTTCATAGGAGACTCCTAAAGTCTGTTTTTTACTTAAACCAAAGGTTTATTGTACTAGCGCTAAACTAGCTGCAGCCAGCTGTTAACACCACCAGTTTTACGGGTTCTCGTGGTACCACCATTTTCCCCCATCCCAAAGCCAAGCCTCAGACAGGTTGGACGGCGTGACCGCGACGGCCCGTGAAGCTGAAGACGTATTTTTGAGAGGCCGGGACATGACCCCGACCCTCACACTCGCTACAGCTGCATCGCGATCATAGGCAACCAGTTTAACCCCTGTCAACACACGGTCCGACTGTGAAATATAGCGATTAAGGTACATTTCACGACTGAACACGGTGCGGAAGGCTGGAGAGAGGTACTCGTACGCACAGGCGTAGTCATTCCCCTCCAGGCACTTCCATCGCTCACTAACTCTTTGAATTAAAACACTTTCCTCAGATTCAGAGAGCTTGGCAGGCGCTGAACAGGCCACCATGACCAACGAAATCAGCCCAAAAAAGGCCGATTTCATTAACTTGGACGTTTCAAAAACGGTCTTATTCCCCTGAAACGACACAATTTTTACCAACATAAAAAAGCCGATTAATTGTCAATTAATTCAAAATTTCGGATCTGATCACGCATTTCCTCGCTGGTCTGCCGCAACTGCTCATCGTTATACAGCGCCCGGGGCGTAATGATGACCAGCAACTCGGTGCGGCTACGGGTCTGGGTAGTGGTTCCGAACAGGGGCCCAATCAGCGGCGCTTTGTACAACCAGGG
Organism: Luminiphilus sp.; assembly: GCA_022425845.1. Lineage (GTDB taxonomy): Bacteria > Pseudomonadota > Gammaproteobacteria > Pseudomonadales > Halieaceae > Luminiphilus. Next base: position 2,109 of record JAKMEU010000075.1, read on the forward strand.
CACGCCGTCCTCGGCCTCGGAGGCGTTCTCCCTGATCAGCCCACCCAGCACCACGGACTCACCAGAACGCACGGCAACCCGGCTGGTAATAGTGCGGTCGAGGAAAAGCCGATTGTCAGTTGCCGGGTCGATTTCACCCACGTCGGTAATCTGTTGATCGACATCGAGGGTAACCAGACCACCCGCATTGACTGAGGGCCTCACGGTCAGCTGCACCCCTGTGTCCCGGTAACTGATGTTGTTAATCGTGTTGCCACCATCGGTAACCGTGGTACCGGCATTGATCGGTACCTGCTGACCCACGCTGATTGAGGCGACGTTGTTATCCAGCACCATCACCGAAGGTGTTGACAGCACGTTGAGAAGAGATTCTGAGGCCAATGCCTTGAGCACCGCCACAATATCATTGGAACCGCCGGTAACTGTATAAGCGAACCCGTTGGCCAGTTGGGCCAACGGCCCATCGCCACCGCCAAAGTTAAATTCGCCGTCCGAAAGAACCCCTGTGCCGCTGTATTGGGACCCGCCCAACTGATTGTTAAAGGTCCACTCGAGACCATATTGCAACTGGTCGCTGAGCGTGACCTCGACGATGCTGGCTTCAATCAGCACCTGGGTGGGCGGAATATCAAGCTTCTCCAGCGCAGCTTTGATGGTTTTGTACTGGATTCCAGTGGAGTAAATCATCAAGGAGTTGTTCTCTTCGTCAGCCACCACCCTGACCTCCGCATTGGCGGAATCTTCCCCTTCTTCTCCGAGGTTCAATGCTGACACCATTGTGCCGCCACCGGTTGCCGCACCTCGGCCCATCGTATTGCCCTGAGCATTGTTCCCGGACCGACCGCGCTGACCACCACTGCCGCCACCTGATCCGCCGCGCCCACCTCCGCTGAGACTCTCTCGGTTTAATCCAGGCGCCACGCTTCGATTATCCTGTACGGCACGGCCCCCACCCTGCCCTGCTCCGGAATAAATGCTGTTGAGCAGGATCGCCAGACGGCTGGCCGTAGTATTTTGAACGGGGTAAACGTACAACCGCTTTTCCGCACCATTTTCAGGCGCTCTATCGAGACGCTCAATCCATATCTCCATTCGATCAAGGTAGTGCGCACGGGGCGTTATGACCATTACGCTGTTAAGCCGCACAAATGGCATGATGCGGACAATTTCAGACAGGCTGCCCTCCCCCGGCCCGCCGGATGCCTCGTCAAGAAGCTGGTTCAGGGCTTCAACGAGCTCTTCAACACCACTATTTTGAAGGGGAAACAAACCCACACCCAACCCATCCAGCATGTCCACGTCAAACGTCGCAACAATGTCCAGCCAGCCCGATAGCTGCGCCTGAGTGCCTGCCAGCATCAACAGGTTTCGGCTGTTATCAACACGCACAAAGGCCTTTTCATCCGCCAGCGGCTTAAGGATTTCGGCCATACCTCCCGCAC
>JAKMEU010000090.1 GCA_022425845.1 Luminiphilus sp.
CCCTACACCATCGATTCGATGATATCGCGGACCCTCAAGCGCTCGGTAAAAATCAACCAGGGGTCGGGTTTGCTGCTGATAGACATCCAAGCGCTTTCGAACCGTCTCCTCTTTGTCGTCATCGCGCTGCACCAGCGACTCGCCAGTGAGGTCGTCCTGCCCTTCAACTGAAGGCGGGTTATGCACGATGTGATAGATACGTCCACTCGCCGGATGCACCCGACGACCGCTTAGACGCCCAACGATTTCTTCATCATCAACTGCGATTTCGATCACATGATCGACTGGAATACTCGCGTCGACCATGGCCTGAGCCTGGGGAATTGTTCTGGGAAAACCATCAAACAAGCATCCTCCCTCACAGTCAGGTTGAGCGAGACGGTCTTTAACTAAACCAATAATGAGCTCATCAGATACCAGGCCACCGGCATCCATAATACGCTTTGCCTGTAGGCCCAATTCGCTTCCCTCCGCGACCGCGGCTCGGAGCATGTCACCCGTAGAAATCTGCGGGATACTAAATTGCTCGCAGAGAAACTGTGCCTGCGTTCCCTTTCCAGCACCCGGTGCGCCGAGGAGAATAATTCGCATGGGGACTTCCCTTCTGTTGAACTTCTAGTCTATATCTCCGACGGTCGCCCCCACGACCGCCTTCCCTACCCACGCAGGGAGCGCCAGAATTACACAGGCAGGAGATGGGATACAAGCGCTAATCCGCGGTTTTGGCCTGCACCCAGCGAGACTCCAACTGCTCGCTGGACTCCTCATCCAAGGAGACACCCGACTGAGAGGCTGCGTCTTCCATTTTATTGAACCGCGTTTCAAATTTGTCATTAGCCTGCCTGAGCACCGACTCCGCATCCAATCCCAGATGTCGGGCCACGTTAACCAGGCTAAACATCACGTCGCCCAACTCCTCCCTGATATTGTCCCCAGCGCCTACAGTGAGGGCCTGCCTGAATTCCGCCAACTCCTCGTCAAGCTTTTCCATCACCCCATCGACACTCTGCCAATCAAACCCCACGTTCGAGGCGCGTTTCTGCAACTTCTGGGCGCGAGGCAGTGCAGGTAGCGCCCTCGGGATATCATCAAGAATCCTTGTAACCGTGTCCGCGCGACCCGCGCGCTCCTCACGCTTAATTGCTTCCCAGTTTGCCTTGACCTCGTCGGTAGAGATCTCCCTGGCAACATATCCCTCGATGTCGCCATCAGCGAAAACATGGGGATGTCGGCGCAGCAACTTTCGAGCGATGCCATCCACCACTGAATCAAAGTCGAAAGCCTCTATTTCCCGACCCAACTGGCTGTAAAAAACGACCTGAAACAGCACATCCCCCAATTCGTCGGCAATGTGGGGCAGGTTGTCCTGTTCGATTGCATCGGCAAGTTCGTAACATTCCTCAAGGGTGTAGGGCGCAATACTCCTAAAGTCCTGCTTACGGTCCCAGGGACAGCCAAATTCAGGATCGCGAAGCCGCTCCATAATGCGCAGCAGTTCGTCGACCGTGTATTGCCTGTCGGGGGCAACGCCTCTCATGTCAGTCACTGTAGAACGATCCTGCGCGCCAGCATGACATTGTCCAACTGGTTCAATTTTTCCAACACCTCTATCAGCAGATCTATTGAAGCAACTTCTGCACGCAACTTCATATGCGCCGTATTGTCATCGGGATTACTCAGGGTATTTATCGCCGTAACATTGACCGAAGCTCTCGCCATAACGGAGGTTACGTCGGCCAACAAGCCTTGCCGATCATAGGCTGTCAGCTCGATATCCACGGGGAATCGATCCCCTTCAGCCTCTCCCCAACCTACAGCAATAATGCGTTCCGGGTGCTCAGTATGCAGCGTCAGCAGCCGGGCACAATCTGCGCGATGAACCGTCACACCCCTCGATCGGGTGATGTAACCCTCGATAGCGTCGCCCGGAACGGGCATACAGCAACGAGCGAACTGGGTCAGCAAATTCCCCACGCCGTCGACCTGAACGGCGCCAGAGCTGGCAGGTCGCTCGGGGTGGATAATCCACTCCGGCTGCTCACTATCGCCCGCATGGGTCATCGTCCGCGCGACCCGCAGCACCTGCTGCGACGTCAATTCACCGGCGCCAACGGCGGCAAACATATCGTCCACCGTTTTCTGACCCAACTCGCTCGCCATGGCCTTGTAGTCAAGAGATGTCAAAGCCAGCCGGCCACACTCCCGTTCAACAAGGGATCGCCCTGCCGCCACATTGTCCTCCCTGTTCTGCAGCTTGAACCATTGCTGCACCCGGGATCTCGCCCGCGAGGTTCGCAGGTATCCCGCTGAGGACATCAGCCAATCCCGCCGCGGCTGTGCCGCGTTTCCTGTCAGGATTTCAACGCGCTCACCCGTGCCGAGGCTGTACGTCAAGGGCACCAGCGTGCCGTTGACACGCGCTCCCCGACAGCGATGCCCCACCTCCGTATGCACGTGATAGGCAAAATCGAGGGGAGTGGCACCCTGCACCAGGCTGACAACATCACCCTTGGGCGTAAATACGTAAACGCGGTCCTGCGCCGAATCGAAACTGAACTGCTCGGCGATCACATCGTCATCGCCTACGGTTTCATGCCACTCCAGAACTTGTCGGAGCCAACTCAGTTTTTGCTCATAGGTGTCCGGGCCAACACCCTGTGAATCGCTGCCCTTATACCGCCAGTGCGCACAGACGCCCAACTCGGCCTCCTCATGCATCGCTTCAGTACGAATCTGAACTTCAAGGATCTTGCCCTCAGGACCGATGACCGCCGTATGCAGGGACCGGTAGCCATTTTCCTTGGGGCTGGCGATATAGTCGTCGAATTCGTTGGGGATATTCCGCCACATGCCGTGAACAACACCCAGCGTCTGGTAACAGGCAGCGACGTCCGGCACGAGAATGCGTACCGCCCTGATATCGTGCACTTGGGAAAAGCCAATCCCCTTGCGCTGCATTTTCCGCCAAATGCTGTAGATGTGTTTCGCACGACCGGTAATCTCAAAAGACAGCCCCGATTGGGTCAGGGCTTGACTCAGCTCACTTCTGACACGGCCTATAAATCGGTCCCTGTCGCGACGACGTCCGTCCAGCAATCCAGCGATCCTGTGGTAGGCCTCGCCGTTCGTGTAGCGAAAGGACAGATCCTCAAGCTCCCATTTCAGATGCCCAATACCCAGGCGATGGGCCAGCGGCGCATAGACGTTGAAAACCTCTCCTGCGATACGTTCCTGCCTTGATTCGTCTGCCCCCTTAAGCACGCGCATCGCGACTGTTCGTTCTGCGAGCTTGATCAGCGCCACACGAACGTCATCAACCATAGCCACCAGCATGCGGCGAATATTGACGTTGGGCGCCATGGATTGCCCCAGCACCGGCGCATCGCTGACATCGGTCAGGTCACTGACCGCAGCCATACGCAACACGCCATCGAGCAGGCTGGCCACCTTATCTCCAAACCGCCTACGAACGGTTTCAACATTGACGACCTGCTGGCGAACGGAGCGGTAAAGCAGACCTGCGATCAACGCGTCTGTCCCCAGACGTAATTCCGCTAGAATCTGGACGATCTCCAGTCCGACGGCCACCGGGTTCGCCTCTCCCGCCCAATCAAGGGTCGTAAGCGTAGGCCCCGTATTTTCGTCTCGCAGAAGATCGCTGGCATCGAGCAGGCGATTCCGCTCATCGAGATCAAGGGCAACCGGCAGGTCATCCAGCCAACCTGCCATGCCCTCTCTATCCAGCGAGGTCGTTTCGGGCAGCGCCCTTACCTTAACCAAAACCAGATCCCATCAGCTGCCGTAAACACCCGTCGACACATAGCGGTCCCCGCGATCACAGATGATTGCAACTATGGTGGCACCCTCGACTTCTCGACTTATCTGCAGCGCAGCACTGATCGACCCACCGGAGGAAACACCGGCAAATATGCCCTCTTCCACCGCCAGTCTGCGCATCATGGATTCAGAGGCGTCCTGGGATATATCGATAATGCGATCCACTTTCGCCGCCTCAAAAATACTGGGTCTATAGGCTTCAGGCCAACGCCTGATACCCGGGATTTGCGACCCATCCTGAGGCTGTAAGCCGATAATCTGAATGTCAGGATTTTTTTCCTTCAGGTAGGCGGAAACTCCCATAATCGTTCCCGTCGTCCCCATTGAGCTCACAAAATGAGAGACGGTTCCCTGCGTCTGCCGCCAAATTTCTGGGCCTGTGCCCTGATAATGCGCCAAGGGGTTGTCGGGGTTGCCAAACTGGTTCAACACCTTCCCCTCCCCGCGCTGCTCCATTGCCAGGGCAAGGTCTCTCGCGCCCTCCATTCCCTCTTCCTGACTGACTTCAATCAACTCAGCCCCATAAGCAGCCATGGCCAGTTTTCGCTCCGTGCTCATGTGGGCGGGCATAATCAACCGCAGGCGATAACCCCGTATCGCAGCTGCCATAGCGAGTGCAATGCCGGTATTACCGCTGGTCGCCTCAATGAGCGTGTCATCGGGTCCGATCTCACCGCGCTTTTCAGCTTCGGCGATCATGCTGATAGCCGGGCGGTCTTTGACAGAGCCCGCCGGATTATTGCCTTCGAGCTTGCAAAGCACCTGATTGCTGGTGGTGCCCGGCAACCGCTGTAAGCGCACCAGGGGTGTCTCACCAATGACGCTTTCGATGGTGGGGTACTGGATATCGGAACCTTTCATAGTCTCTCGGCTGGGTGCGGGAGTATAGCGGGAGAACTTGCCGTGATCACGACGATGACACTACCGTTTCCGGCGGTGAATCAGGCCGGCGAAAGGCTTTGAGCAACTCCCTGCTTTTAAGGGGCCGTTCTCCCAACTGCTGCTGGAGGGCTCGCCGGGTGACCGATTTGACAACTTTTCTATTGGCTGCGGCCAGGCCATCCCCATTGAATAACCAGTCTGCGATATTGAGCAGTTGCTCACCGGCCACATCGTCAACGCCTTCCCGGGTCTCATTTGAAAATACCCGGGCCAGAAACCCCCGCTCGGGATCATAGCGGTAGCGCACCGTTGCCTCGATCGCACAATCACTTGCGTCAACATCAAACCGCACCCCGTAACCCAGCTCTTCAAGCAGGTGAAGCTCAAAATAGCGCAGTGCCAATTCGGCGTCCTCGGAGGCTGCCAGCGCCTCAAGCGTTACGCCGTAAAGTGCAAACAGTTGGGGATAGGACTCGAACCGCGGCAACAGGCGAACCAACAACTCATTGAGATAAAGGCCGGTAAAAATATGCTCCCCGGCCAAGTCTACGCCGGGGCCAGTCGCCTCGGCTCGCCGCAGTGATTTCAACTCGCCGCGACCACCGTGGGCAACCAGAACCGGAAGAAAAAGCTGCAGCACCCCGGCATGACTGCCTCCTCTCGCCTTTCGCCTCGCCCCGCGGACTACAGCGGAAAAGCGTCCCGACTGTAAACCGAGGAAATCCGCAAGAAAGCCGCCGTCTCCGTAGTCCCGTCGATGCAACAGCCATGCAGGTTCCAGTGGGTTTGCCATGGGCTAGCTTCGATCCTCAAACCCCAGGCTCCTGAGGGCTCGGTCATCATCAGACCAACCGGATTTAACCTTTACCCAGAGTTTCAGCATGACCTTGCTCGAAAATGCCTGCTCCATGTCCTTGCGCGCTTCCGTACCGATTGATCTGAGGCGACTGCCGTTCTTGCCGATCAGGATTTTTTTCTGTCCGTCGCGCTCAACGTATATCAGCGCATCGATACGGAGAATTTTGCCGTCACGTTTGAATCCTTCGATTTCAACGGCCGTGGTGTAGGGAATTTCGTCGCCTAGCTGTCGCACAATTTTTTCGCGCACCAATTCCGACGCCAGAAAACGCTCCGACCGATCAGTGATTTGATCCTCCGGAAAGAAATGGGGCGCTTCCGGCATTTTATCCCGAATGTAGGTGGCCAAGGCGCCCAGATTGGACTGTCGCAGCGCCGAGACAGGGAATATTCCATCAAAGCCCCGAGAGGCCTGCATGGATTCAGCCCAGGGCAAAAGAACCCCCTGGTCATCAAGGCGATCTATCTTATTCACCACCAGAGCGACGGGTGCCGAGGTATGCTGCAATTTCTCCATGACCAAGTCGTCTTCGCTTGTCCAGCGATCGCGATCAACGACAAATAACACCACATCCACATCGGCCAGGGCACTGCTGGCAGCTCGATTCATGTAGCGATTGATGGCCTTTCCCTGTTCCCGATGCATGCCCGGCGTGTCCACAAAGACCACCTGGTCACCGTCCTCGGTGAGAATGCCCATCACCTGATGACGTGTCGTCTGTGGCTTTCTGGAGGTGATGCTGATTTTTTGCCCCAACAAATAGTTCAGCAAGGTGGACTTGCCGACATTTGGGCGGCCGACAATCGCGGCAAAACCGCACCGCTGGGGTTGCTTATCCATCTTGCAATGCTGCCAGGGCAAGCGTCGCCGCCTCTTGCTCGGCGTGGCGCCGACTGGAGCCCCGCCCTACACAAGCGGAACCCAAACCTTCAGCATGGCAAGCCACCTCAAATTGCTGCGCATGATCGGGACCAAGAACCTCTCTCAGTTCATAGCTGGGTAGGGCTGCGTTGCGGGCCTGTAACCATTCCTGCAAGCGAGTCTTACTGTCTTTCTCGTCATCGAGCTCTACTGTGTTTAACCCTTCATCGAACCAGGCCAACACCACTGAAGCGGCTGTCATATACCCTGCGTCAAGCAACACCGCTCCCGCGACCGCCTCCACAGTATCGGCAAGAATTCCATCCCGATGGCGACCCCCACTCTTACGCTCCCCAGCCCCCAGCACCAAACACTCTGCCAACGCCAGTGACCGGCCCAGGGAAGCGAGAAATGTTCCACGCACCAGCTTGGATCGGAGCCGGGTGAGCTGACCTTCCGAAGCATCGGGGAAACGCTCAAAAAGTTGTGCTGCAACCACGTGATTGACCAGTGAATCTCCCAGGAACTCCAAGCGCTCGTTGTTGTCACGACCAGCGCTGCGGTGGGTCAGGGCCTGCCTTAACAGGTGGTGGTCTTCAAAGCGGTGGCCGATTCTGGACTCAAGGGCCTGCCACTGGGGTGATACGGTGGCGGCCTTCAATCCAAAGCCTTTCGAAAGACAAGGTCATCAAACACCATGACCCCATCAACAATCCAGAACAGGGGGAAGCGGGTTTCATAGTTTGCATCGATCACCACTTCTTGCTTGTCTCGATAAACTTTTACGTCTTCCGCGGTGAGGACATAAACCTGTGACGTCTTGAGAAGTTTTCGAATTCTGGTTTTGATCTGTCGCGAGCTTTGCTGGTTGGGATCGAACTCATCGACGGCTCGCTCCATGATGTCCCTCACCGTCCTGTACTCCAGGTAGGAGGGCGCTATCCGCAGGGCCAGCACTAACGCACTGCCAAGCACCAGGATAAAGAAAACAATGCTCCAAAAGGTAAAGCCACCCTGCTTCTTGTACGTCAATGATGATCTTTTCATCCCTGATCCCCTTTTCAATCAATAGCCCCCACCCGGCCGAATGAAGGAATGGACAACAACGACTCCCAGTGCATCCAGATGGCAACGGCCTGACCCACGATATCCCGCTCGGGCACCTGCCCCCAGACCCGACTGTCACTGGAATTATCCCGGTTGTCCCCCATCATAAAGTAGTGACCGGGCTTCACAGTCACGGAAAAATCCCGCGCTGGACGACGTTGGTCCACCTGCATAAGGTAACTATCGCCTCCTGCCGACTCAAGCCCCACGGCATAGCGGGATCCGCCTTCAGGGACCGTGGTCAGCCACTCCTGCGGCACTGGCTCACCGTTGACCGTCAGGGTCTTGCCACGATAGGCAATCCTGTCCCCGGGTGTCCCAATAACTCGCTTTATGTAATACGTATCATTTTTGTGGGGCGGAAAAAACACCACGACATCACCCCGCTCGGGCTTGCCCAGCTCGACGACCTGCGTTCGGGCCACCGGCAACCTGAGTCCATAGTTAAATTTGTTAACCAGGATGAAATCCCCCACTTCAAGGGTGGGCACCATCGATGACGAGGGGATCTGAAACGGCTCGTAAAGAAAGGAGCGCAGTACAAATACAAACGCAAGCAGGGGGAAAAAAGACCGGGCATACTCAACCACGGCCGGCTCGGACGCCGTTTCAGCCAGCGCAGTTCCGTATTTTTTTCCGTCGCTGGTCTCGGGCTGGTCCCACTTGGGATAACGGCCCTGTAA
>JAKMEU010000107.1 GCA_022425845.1 Luminiphilus sp.
GTGGTGGCGCCCAGAATGGCAGCATTCGATGCGGTCAACAGTTCGGGCAAGGTGAGTCGACTCAGCGAACCCAGCAAAAGCAATAACAGCAGGTGAATCGAGAGCAAGATCAGCACCACAGTGATGAGCATGGGCGCCACACTGATCATGGCGCCCAGGTCCGCACCGGCGGCAATGGCAGCGAAAAAAGCAAAGGACAGCGCGACACCCAGCTCAAATGCGCCAGCCAGCCAGGCCCGCACACCGGGAAACAGGGTGGCAACCACCAGCGTCAGCGCCGTTAGCAGGACATAACGCCAACCCGCCAGATCCAAAGCGGCGACCAGGCCATCGCTGATCGCAACCAGGCCGGCGGCAGCGGCAATAGAGAGACAGAGTGATCGGGCCGTGACCTCAGGACTGGCGTCACTGGGTGTTGCAGGTTCCGCGGCTATTGGATGCTCTGGAAAGTAGCGCCGAAGACGGGCGATCCCCGGCAGCAGGGCAATTATGCTGAGGTAAACGGCGCTGAACAGATTGTCCGCCGCCGTGGCCGCGGAGAAGAATGAGCGATCCTGATTGAGTCCGGTCATTTCGCCGAGCGCTGCGTAGTTGACGGAGCCCCCAATATAGGTGGAGGCAAACAGCCCGACGATCGCGGCTTCCCTATCGGCCTCGGCGAGGGGCGCTGCTGCACCCAGACTCGACAGGTCCAGCACGGTGGCTGCGACCACGACACCGGCTACGGTTCCAGTGCAGGCTACCAGGAAAGCCAGCGTGGTTCTGGAGGCCTCTCGCCACAACCTGCGCAGGTCTGCCTGAAAAAGGAACAGGGGGATCAGCATGGGGACCAAATAGGTGAAGATGAACGAGTAGGTCGGGGCGCTATGGGGGATAAGTTTCAGGTTAGCGGCCAGAATGGCGGCAAGGATAACCATGACCGTGCCCGTCAGCTGCCGCCCCAGTCGTGTGCGCTCGAGAAGGAATGAGAGCGCTGCGAGTGTCATGATGGCAGCGAAGACACCCAGATGGTTGTCGGCGGCAATGAAAGTCATGGAGGCTTCCGGCTGATGAAGGGGTTAAGCTAGCACGTCAGGGCGATTCCGTCGCCTGTAGGAGGGCGGGTGTTTCCCGCCCAGTCGGAGGGAGTGAGCCAGACGTGGTGACCGAGCAGGATGACGCCGAGCCCCAATGCGATGCATTGGCGCGGCTTAAGGTGGCGTTGAAAAAAAATCGACGTGACGCCCATCATCGCTATTTTCAGCTGGCGACCGTTGCGGCGGACGGCAGCCCGCGCAATCGAACGCTTGTTTTTCGCGGGTTTGCACCGGGTGATGAACGCCTTTTGGCCATTACCGATACCCGTAGCGAAAAGCTCGCCGAGCTGTCCATAGGCAACACCGCTGAAATCGCATGGTATTTCACCCATACACGGGAACAGTTCCGGCTGCGTGTTCTCGTTGACTGCGTTACCCAGAGCAGTCAAGCGCCGGCGGGATTACAACTCAGAAACGAGGTCTGGCGGGGCCTGTCTGATGCGGCTCGGGAACAGTTTTTCTGGCTACCTCCCGGGCAGCCTCTGGGCACGGGAACCCCGCCCGATGCAGGTGATGCTGCTCCCGATACCTTTGCGCTGCTTTTTTTGACGCCCATCCGCATTGATCACCTTGTTTTGGCCAAGGTCCAGACCCGTCGCCTCGCCCAGACCACCGAGGGAGATTGGCATGAACAATCAATCAATCCCTAGCCCGGCATGTTTGGGGTGGCCATGACGCTTACCGAGGCATTGCAGCGTGTGTCGCAGCAGCTTCAGCAGGGCCACTATGCGGACGCGCTGTCAACATTGCAGCCCCTGTCAGAGCGCTATGCGTCAAGCGCAGATGTCTGGCAACTCCTGGCGCTGGCACACAGGGGGCTTGGAGAGGGTACTGCGGCGGAAGTGGCGTTCCTCAACAGTATAGAAATTGCGCCGCAGCCACATGTCATCACCAATCTGGCCAACCTATACCGTAGCCAGGGCCAGGCTTCGGCGGCTCTTGAGCGCTACGACCAGGCACTGGCAGGCGCGCCGGATCACTTGCCCGCCCGCGTGAATCGTGCCCGGACCCTGCTCGATTTAAGGCAGTTTGACGCCGCCATCGCTGCTTTTGAGGCCATTCTCCAGGGCCATCCGGGGCATCGAAACGCCACGCTGGGTCTTGCCCAGGCGCTGCAGCAAATGGGACGGCAGGATGCCGCCCTGGGCTTGTTTGAGACTGTTCTGGCTGAGGACGCGGATAATCCCGTCGCGCTCAATGGCAAGGGGATCTCACTGAAGACGCTGGGTTACGCCGAGGATGCCGTCACCTGTCTTCTCGCAGGAGCCGCGCGGGCGCCTGAAGCGCCGGAACTGTATGTCAATCTGGCCAGTGCGCTGGCACAGGCAGATCGGCAGGAGGAGGCTGTCGCCGCTTATCAGCAGGCGCTGCAGCTTGATCCAGATAATCTCGAATTACACGATTGGTGTAACGGTTATCTGGGGGTCATTGATCACCCCGACTATCTCAAATCCTATCGCACAGCCCTCGCGCGCCGGCCTGATCACCCGGGGTTGGCGATAGCCCTCGCACGTAAGCTGTTGCTGAATGACCGGGGGCAGGACGCGCTGGATGTGCTTGATGCTGCCCGTGCTGAGATTGCAGAACCCGCTGCCATTGACGCGGAGCGGAGTCATGTCCACAGGGAGCAGGCTCACTTCGACGAGGCCCTCGATGCGGCCCGCGCTGCAGCTGCCCTGGCACCCGAGGAGGCCGGGGTGGCCCGCGAGTTGGCTACGACGCTGATGGCTGCTGGCGCCGATTACGATGAAGCGAGGCAGATCCTGGAGCGTCTTCTGGCGCGCTACCCTGAAGATCAGGGGCTATGGGCCTTGTTCACCACGGCCCTGCGCTATACGGGCGATTCGGAGGGCTATCAAAGGTTGGTGGACTACGATCGCTGGGTACAGGTCAGGCAGGTCGAGCCTGCGCCGGGCTTCGCTGATCGCGAGGCCTTTGTGATCTATCTCCGCGAGCAGTTCGATGTCCTACACACGACCCAACGCCATCCCGTTG
>JAKMEU010000139.1 GCA_022425845.1 Luminiphilus sp.
ATGGTGGATGAGTCCCATGTGACGGTGCCCCAGATTGGGGGGATGTACAGGGGTGATCGCTCCCGCAAGGAAACCCTGGTGGAATACGGCTTTCGACTACCGTCGGCTCTCGACAACCGTCCCCTGCGCTTTGAGGAGTGGGAGCAACTGCGTCCCCAGGGTGTGTTCGTATCGGCTACACCGGGTAATTATGAGGCTGAGAATTCCGGTCGCACGGTGGAGCAGCTGGTCCGTCCCACCGGGTTGGTGGATCCGGATGTTGAGGTGCGACCTGCCCGAACCCAGGTCGATGACCTGCTGGGAGAGATTCGTGAGACCGTCGCGGCGGGAGACAGGGTGCTGGTGACCACACTGACCAAACGTATGGCGGAGGATCTGACCGAGTTCCTGAACGAGCACGATGTGCGTGTGCGCTACCTTCACTCCGATATTGATACCGTGGAGCGGGTAGAAATTATTCGGGACCTGCGACTGGGACATTTTGATGTTTTGGTCGGCATTAACCTGCTTCGGGAGGGTCTCGATATGCCCGAGGTGTCTCTGGTTGCTATTTTGGATGCCGATAAAGAGGGCTTCCTGCGCTCTGATAAATCACTGATCCAGACCATTGGTCGGGGTGCCCGTAACCTCCGCGGTCGGGCGATTCTCTATGCCGATCGGGTCACTGGATCGATGGAGCGCGCCATGAATGAAACCGAGCGTCGACGGGAAAAGCAATTGGCGTTTAACAAGGCGCACGGTATTACGCCCAGAGGGATTGAAAAGAGCGTGCAGGATATCCTCGAGGGTGCCCGGCGCATGCCGACCAAACCCCGGTCTGCAAAGGACCGCAGGATTGCCGAGGAGAAGGCCAGTTATGCGGCAGAGGTGGTTAATCTGACCCCTGCGGCTTTGGCACGGAAAATAACGCAGTTGGAAGGGCAGATGCTCGAACATGCCAAAAATTTGGAGTTTGAAGAGGCTGCGCGGGTGCGGGATCAGTTGTCTGAGATCAAACAGGCGGCCTTCGTCGGATAGACCTGACCCACGCCAACCAGCATGTCTGGCTCCGCCAAGAGAGTGGCCGCAGGGTCAATAATTATCGGTGGCCGATACGCAATGGGGCGATTCAGTCCTGGTTGTGGGGTGGATTCGTATTGCAAAACGCAATATGATTTGTTTGCGATCTGCAAACAAACCAATAGGGATCCTTATGATTGCACGATATTTATCGACAGTGGCGGGGTTGTTACTACTGTCCTCGGCGGCGGGTGCCGCTGACAAGCCGAATTTCCTCATGCTGTGGGGCGACGATATTGGGTACTGGAATGTCAGTGCTTATAACCAGGGCATGATGGGTTACGAAACGCCCAACATCGACCGAATTGCTGACGGGGGAATGTTGTTCACCCACGCCTACGGAGAGCAGAGCTGCACCGCAGGGCGCGCCGCTTTTGTAACGGGACAATCGGGCTTTCGAACGGGACTGCTGAAAGTGGGTCTGCCCGGTGCCGAAGAGGGTATGGATGAGCGCGATCCCACCATTGCCGAATACCTGAAGTCAAAGGGTTATATGACGGGTCAGTTCGGTAAGAACCACCTGGGCGATCGCGATGAGCATCTGCCGACCAATCATGGTTTTGATGAGTTCATTGGCAACCTCTACCACCTCAATGCGGAAGAGGAACCCGAGCACCCTGATTACCCGAAAGATCCCGCTTTTCGGGAAAAGTTTGGCCCTCGAGGTGTGATTAAGTCAACGTCGGATGGTCGTCTTGAGGACACCGGCCCGCTGAATAAAAAGCGCATGGAGACCATTGACGAAGAAGTAACGGCCGCCGCGCTGGATTTTCTTGAACGCGCCGTGAAGGCCGATAAGCCCTTCTTCCTCTGGTACAACACCACCCGAATGCACGTGCATACCCGACTTAAGCCAGAATCAGAGGGTGTGACGGGGCTGGGTGTTTATCCTGACGGGATGGTCGAGCATGACGGCATGATCGGCCAGATGCTGGATAAGCTTGATGAGTTAGGTATCGCTGACAATACGGTGGTGATGTATACCACTGACAATGGCGCCGAAAAGTTCACCTGGCCCGATGGCGGTACAGCGCCTTTCCGGGGCGAGAAGAACACCAACTGGGAAGGTGGTTACCGCGTACCGCTGTTGGTCAAGTGGCCCGGGCTGATAGAGCCGGGTACCCGGTCCAGTGGTCTGGTGAGTCATATGGACTGGTTCCCCACCATCGCGGCTGCGCTGGGTGATGAAGATCTCAAAGAGCAGCTCAAGGAAAAGGCGGTCTTTGGGGAGGACAATAGCAAGGTGCACCTGGACGGATACAACATGCTGCCTTACTGGGGTGGAGACGTCGAAGAGAGCCCGAGAGCTGAGTTTTTCTACTTCAGTGACGACGGTAATCTGGTTGGCATGCGTTACAAGCGCTGGAAAGCGGTCTTTGCTGAACAGCGGGCGCACAGCTTCGATGTCTGGGCTGACCCCTTTGTTCAACTCCGCGTGCCCAAGATCTTTGACCTTTACTCCGATCCATTCGAGGAGGCCGAGCATGAGTCAATTCACTACAAGGACTGGTGGTTCCGGCACGTGTTCCTGCTGCTGCCGGCCCAGACCTACGTAGGGCAGTTTCTCGCCACGTTCCAGGAATATCCTCCACGGCAGAAACCGGCCAGTTTCTCCATAGACCAGGTCTTGGAAAATATGCAAAATGCGGCGACGAACTAAGTTGCTGCCATCCATGAAAAGGGCGCCCTCAGGGCGCCTTTTTTTTGCCAACCTGCAGACCGGAGAGGGCGACGCAGATGTTTCATATCCTGTTCCTATGCACCCACAATCGCTGCCGCAGCATTTTGTGCGAGGCGGTAGCCAACGCGAGGGGAGGCGGTGTACTGCGTGCCAGTAGTGCGGGCAGCGCGCCGGAGGGCGAAGTCCACCCGATGACGCTCAAGTACCTGGGTGTTCGGGGCTATCCCACCGCAGGTCTGGAAAGTAAAAGTTGGGACCGGTTTCGGGACGATTTACCCGACTTGGTTGTGACGGTCTGCGATTCCGCGGCGGCAGAGCCGTGTCCGGTTTGGTTGGGTCGTACCGAGACGATTCATTGGTCGCTGAAGGACCCGTCAAAGCTGTCGAGCCCATCGGAGCAAGAGGCCGCCTTTCATCAGATTATGGGTGAAATTGAGGAGCAGGTTCCCCAATGGGTGAAGCGGGCCGCTGCGGTGGCGTCGGTGCCCTGTGGCGCCCGGATGACGGAATAGGGATCATTCCGCCCGAACTGAAAAGCCAATTTCCACCCCTTGGCCGTGTGCAAGATTTTGCGCCCAGGGCTCTCCGCCATGGTGCTCGGCGATCAGGCCAACGACGTAGAGGCCAAGTCCAAGCGAGCCCTCCTGTTTTTGGCCCGGTTCCCTTAGCGATACCATCGGGCTGAATAATTTGTGGGTCTCCGACGGCAGGTTTGGGCCCGGATTGGCGACGGTCAGGCGCCACCAAAGCCCCCGCCGCTCTATTTTCAGCACAATGGTTTCCCCGGTTTGCGTAAAGGAAACCGCGTTGGCTACCAATTTGTCGAAAGCCTGTGCAATCAGATCGGGTGATACGCGGGTGTCTGCCCGGTCGCTGGTCGACTTGCGCGCAAACTTCCAACCTGGAAACGTCGAACCGTAAGCGATTACCAGTTCATCAAGCAGCCCGACCAGATCGATGCGCTGCTTTGGTTCCCGGCCGACGATTTGCTCAAGTTGGTTGGCTTCATTCATATTGCTCAGCAGGCGCGTCAGGCGCTCGATTCCGCTTCCTGCGCGAGCAATTATTTCTTTACGTTCGCTGCTGGCGTGATCTGTTTCTGCCAGAAGTGCCAAGGCTGATCGGATGATCGCGATCGGCGTTCTGATCTCATGAGCAAGGCTTTGGGGGAGGGCTCGGAGGTAGTCTTTGAGCTGTTTCTGGCGATCAAGTTGCGCGTTGAAAGCGCGGGTTAGCAGCGACAGTTCATCGCCGAAAGCGTCGACGGGCAGCTCTTCCTCCCCTTGCTTCAGATTCTGGACCGATAGGGAAAGCCGCTTTATGCGACCACCCAGGACCATCGCAAAGATGAGTAGTGCCAAGTAGCACAAGGCCAGCGCGCCCATGCCGCTGACCAGTAACTGTTGAAAAGCAGGCACGCCCAGTGACAGGAAGCGATCACGGGGCAGGTCACTGACTACGATGCCCATGATACCCATCGGACCCTTAATCGGGGTGGTAAAGCGGCTTAGCAAACCATTTTCAGATTCGAATATGCGCGCGCCTTCAATGCCATGTTGAGCCGTTAGGATAGAGGGCCCCTTGATCTGACCGGTCGGCAATACTTCGGGGGGTGGTGTGATGGTTGGGTTCTGCAGTATCTGCTCATAGAGCCAGTGGCTGAGACGGAACCCGGTTCCCTCTATTGGTTTTCGGGCGGGCTTGATGGCGGCCAGAGGCCAGCCCCAGCGGTCCAGGATTTGAATGTCTATGCCCCGGTCCCTGTAGCGACTGATCCACTCGTTGAGCGCCGTGTTGCCGGTGACCAGCCACGGCGGCGCCCGGGTATCCAGTGGGTCGATATTCCCCCGAGTGCTGATGCCTCCAGAGTCGGCATCAATGTAGTAGATGCCCAGTCTGTCACCGGTCAGTGCCATCGGCAGGTCGAGCTCCAGCTGGTAGCCATCGCCGACATCAGCCCAATGGCCGTTGACCGCTTCGGGTCGGGCTGACCGCAGCCGTCTGCCCACAATGGTTGCCGTCACCTGCCCTGGTGCCGATGTGCTGATGACGTATTCCTGCCGACGGTTCTCAAGCCATGTCACCAGTACCAACCTGTCGCCAACGGGCGCTCGGCCGGGTCCGGATTGATCGTAGGTTTTGCTTTCGTCCCGGAGTTTGATCGCCACAAACAAGCGCTTGGCCTGTTGACCCAGGCGCACATCAAGGTGCCGGCGGTCCGTGCCAAATCTCCGCCAGGATAGGTCTGGCCAATCATCGAAGTAACCATCCAAAACCGGTGTGACGGTGACGGGCAGCACCTGCAGTGACTGATCGTCATAGGGATCGGTAGCGCGCTTGGTATCGGGGTAAAGCAGGTTGGCCTGGCCGTACAGCCCGTCCGCAATCGACTGTGCCGTGATCCTGATTGATTGCTCCTGGAGCTGGACCAGCGACTGTTCATTGGCACGGAGAAATCCACAGCCAGCCCAGGGGATTGCGAGAAACGTGAGCGAGAGCAGCGCCAGCTGGTGGCTCAATTTCATGCGTCGCCGCGCCACCTGTAGCCCAATCCATAGGCTGTCTCCAGGTGTTCGAATCCATCATCGAGGGCTTCGAACTTTCTTCTTATTCGCCGGATGTGGGAGGTGACCGTGCTGTCGTCCAGAACAACCCGGGCTGCTTCCATAAGCTGCTCCCGATTCTTGATGTGCCCCGGATTTCTGGTCATGACATGCAGCATCCAAAACTCTGTGTAAGTTAACGGTACCGGCGAGCCTTTCCAGTTAGCTGTGAGTCGCTCAATATTCAGTTCAAGGTCGCCCCGGCGCAAAACCTGTTCTTCATTTTCGGGACTCCTTAGGGCAAGGACGCGCCTCAGTAATGCGCTGATGCGGGCCAGTAGCTGTGATCGGGAAATATCCTTGGTCAGGTAGTCATCTGCGCCAAGACGCAGTCCCGAAATAATATCCACCTCCTCGTCCCGCGCGGTTAAAAATACGATGGGGACCAGCGGATCATTGGATCTCAAGGTTCGGCAAAGTTCGAATCCGGCTTCAGGGTCGTGCCCCAGTCCGATATCCAGCAGTATGAGATCGGGGCGGTTATCGGGAATACCCTCCCGGGCAGCCCGCGCTGTGGCATAAACCGACACGTTGTAACCCGCGCGGTGAAGGAAATCACGGTAGCTGGCGGCCAGAGCCTGCTCATCTTCGACCAGGGCGATATGGTGCTTCATGCGGGATAACTCCTCTCGCGTCTCGCTATGGTTGCACCCCCCTCAGCTGTGCTCAAGGGTTTGACATAATTGAACAGAATTGAGTGAGAGCGGTAATTGTTGAAAAATCGATGCCTACCGGTTGCCATGGCCGGGAATAGCGGTACTATGCAATGCCAAGTGTTGCTTTTTGCGACGCCACTTTACCCTTAAAACGGGAGGCGATTCATTCCATGGATATTCGCAAGCGGCTTGTTATCGGGGTGTTGCTGCCACTCATTCTTGCTGGCTGTACGACGACATCAACAAATGACTACAACCTCTGCGCGCTGGGTGCCGGCGCTGCGGGCTTGGGTGTGGGCCTCGCTTCCGGGGGTACGGGCGCTGTTGTCCTGGCCACCGGCGCCGGCGCCGGTATCGGATATATGATTTGTCAGGAAGAGGTGCCAGCTCCAGCGTCTGAGCCGGTTGTGGACGCAGCTGTGCCCGCCATGGTCGAGACCGACGGTGATGGCGACGGCGTACCCGACCACCGCGATGACTGTCCCAACACCGAGCCCGGCGTTCGGGTTGACGAACGCGGCTGTGCCCTGCCCATCATCCTTGATAGTGCAATGCTCAACTTTGCCTTTGACAGTGCGGTGCTGCCCAACAATGCGGCGGATTCCCTCAAGGCATTTGTCGATTACATCAAGCGATATCCCACGGCCACGTTTGAAGTGGCAGGGCACGCTGACAGCACCGGTGCCGAGGGCTATAACCAGGGTCTATCCGAGCGCCGGGCATCTGCCGTAGCTCGTTATCTTGAAAGTCGCGGTGTGCCGCCGGGTCGCCTGCGGGTTGTAGGCTATGGCGAGATGGAGCCCATTGCGAGTAATGAAACAGAGTCGGGTCGGGCCCGTAACCGCAGGGTCGAAGTGCGGGTAATCGATGAGGACGTTGCGTTCTCCCCTGATGCACCTGATTTGCCATGGCCGCTTGACCTCAGTACGCCGCAGCTGGGATCGTCTGTTGTCACGCTTTCGTTCAGCGCGACGCGCTTTCATGGGTCAGCCGTTGCGCCTGCGAGTGCAGGCCTGTCTGTGATGTTTGCCGACCCGGTCAGTGTGTGGATCACGAGAGACCCCGGGTGGCTTACCCCGGAACCCGCGGGTAACGGTTTAACCGGCCAACGCACCCGCCCAGCTTAGCCCCAATGGCAATCTGAATCCGCGACGACGTCACCCTTGCGGGCTGACTGTTCAGCACGGTTGTGCCTTTACGGTGGCAGCCAGCAATGCAAAGAGGCTTCGATACGATGCTGCTTTCTGCCCGCTGTGAGCGCTTTAACCTGCTGATCGGAAATAGTGCGGCGTAAAGGCGTGGCATTAATCTGTGACGGCGCTAAACTTGCCGCCACCGCAAGCGGCCCTTGGTAGGGGTCGCCACTGACTACAGGGGACTCGCGCAATGCCTTTAATAAACCTACCTGATGGCTCACAACGTCAATTTGACCAGCCGGTCTCGGTGGCTGATGTGGCCGCCGACATTGGTCCGGGATTGGCCAAAGCGGCCCTGGCCGGCGTTATCGATGGTAAAGAGGTCGATACCTCCTTTGTGATCGAGGGTGATGTCGCTCTCAGCATTATCACCGAGCGGGATGCCGCTGGAATTGAGATTCTTCGACATTCCACAGCGCATCTGCTGGCCCAGGCGGTGCAGCAGCTGTTCCCCGGGACACAGGTGACAATTGGTCCCACCGTTGAAGATGGTTTTTATTACGATTTTGCCACCGGGCACAACTTCACGCCTGAGGATCTTGAGCGCATCGAGAAGCGTATGGAAGAGC
>JAKMEU010000157.1 GCA_022425845.1 Luminiphilus sp.
GGGTTAGCGCTGCGAGGGCGTTATGCTGATTGTGGCGACCCTTTAACTTGAGCTCCGAAAGCTTCAGCAGGGGATCAAATCCGCGACAAATCCAAGGGTCCCCATCGACGGTCCTAATACCCAGCTCGGCGAGATCGGGGTCGGATGTCACCCAGAAAAACTGGCGGCTCTCTGTGTTTTCTACCGGTATTGTCAGGGGGTCGGAGCGGTTGGCAACAATAGTTTGCGCGCCGCGAAAGATGCGATGTTTAGCCTGGTGGTAATGGGGCAGACTGCCGTGTCGATCGAGATGATCCGGTGACACGTTGAGTACAATAGCCGCCGTCAGATTCAGGGAGCCGGCCCGTTCGAGTTGGAAACTCGATAATTCCAACACGAAAAAATCGGCGGGCTCCATCAACAAATCAAGTGCCGGGGTTCCAAAGTTACCCCCCATCGAAACCGATAATCCGCAACTCTGGATCATTTCGGCCAGCAGTGCGGTCACGGTGGATTTGCCATTGGAGCCGGTAATACCAATAACGGGTGCAGTGGCAGACGCCACAAACAGGTCGATGTCCCCCAGTATCCTCACGCCTTTGTCTATCGCGTGACGGACCAGCGGATGCTCCAGCGAGATCCCGGGACTGACCACCAACTCAGTCAGGCCATCCAGTAAATCAAAATCGATATCACCAACGTAGACGGGGGTTTCCGGTCCCGCTGCCTGTCTGGCAAGCAATGAATCGGCCATCTCAGGTCGCGTGTCCAGAGCGATGAAGGGGTGACCCTGACGGCGCCACCAGCGCGCGACCGAGCAGCCGGTTACTCCGAGCCCAAGGACGGCACGACGCTCGTTGGATGCGATCAGGCGCGCTGTCATATACAGGCCCTCATCGCAGCTTCAGCGTCGCCAGCCCAAAAAGGACCAGCATTACGGTGATGATCCAGAAGCGCACGATTACCCTGGGTTCGGGCCACCCCTTCAGCTCAAAGTGGTGGTGTATCGGCGCCATCCGGAACACGCGCTTGCCACGGGTCTTGAAAGACGCCACCTGGATGATGACTGAGACCGTCTCCAGCACGAAAATTCCACCCATGATGAACAGGACGATTTCGTGCCGAATAATGACGGCCACCACCCCCAGCGCAGCGCCCAGTGCCAGCGCGCCGACATCGCCCATGAACACCATAGCCGGGTAGGTGTTGAACCAGAGAAACCCAAGTCCCGCCCCGGCTATTGCCCCACAGAAAATAACCAGCTCTCCGGTACCGGGCAGATAGGCGATATTCAGGTAATCGGCAAAAAAAGTGTGGCCGGTCAGATAGGCAATCGTGCCCAGACCCGTAGCCACCATAACGGTGGGCAAAATTGCCAGCCCGTCCAGTCCGTCAGTGAGATTCACAGCGTTGCTGGAGCCGACGATTACAAGATAGGCGAAGGGAATAAAAAAGAGGCCCAGTGGCAGCGCAAAATCTTTGAAAAACGGCACATAAAGGTTGGTTTCCGCGGGGTTTACCGCGCTGGCGTAGAGGAAGCTGGCCGCAGCAAATCCGATCAGGGATTGCCAAAAATACTTCCATCGCGCGGGTAGGCCCCTGGAATCTCGCTCCACCACTTTGCGATAGTCATCAACCCATCCCACCGCGCCAAATGCCAACGTGGTGAGAACGGCCACCCAGAGGTAGCGGCTCTCGAGGCTACCCCACAGCAGGCTACCCGTCACAATGGCAACCAGAATCAGCGCCCCGCCCATGGTGGGGGTTCCTGACTTGACCAGGTGACTCTCAGGGCCATCGTCACGCACGGCCTGTCCAATCTGCATGCGATCCAAACGGCGAATCATCCACGGACCCACCCAGAGCGAGATCAGAAGTGCGGTGACGGCTGCGAGAATGCCCCGTAGTGTGATGTACTGGAACACAGCGAAACCTGAATCCAGTGCTATCAACTCACCCATGAGCCAGGTCAGCATGGTGCGCCCTCCGTGACAACCCAGGCGTCGACAACCCGATCAAGCTGTGCCCCCCTCGAGGCCTTGATCAATGTGACATCAGCGCCTGCGGGTACAGGATGGGCGGCCAGCAGAGTCGGGATGTCAGCGAAGTACCGGGCGGCAGACCCAAAGGCCAGTGCGGCGGGCGCCGCAACCTTGCCAACCACCCACAGCTCCTCAATGCCCAACTGGGCTGCATAGCGGCCGACCTCATCGTGAAACGAATCTGATTCCTCACCCAATTCAAGCATCGCACCCAGCACCAGCCGGCGGCGGCCGGACTCGGTTGCAAGCACATCGAGTGCCGCGCGAACCGCCATGGGATTGGCGTTGTAGCTGTCATCCACCAGCAGGTTGTTTTCGCCACGCTGGTGAACGCTACCGCGTCCGGGGGCAGGGTTTACTTCCGCCAAACCCTCAACAATACCCTGGGGACTGACACCCAGCGCGTCGGCCACAGCTGCGGCTGCCAGCGCGTTGTAGACGCCCTGCCTTCCCGGCAATGACAACTCAACAGCCATTTCTGAATCGGGTGTTTGCAGGACAAAACGCGAGCCCGAAAAGCCCATTAACTCCAGATCGACAGCTCGATAATCAGCCGATTCACCCAAACCATAGCCAAGACAGCGTGTGGCACCGGATCGCTTGCGCCAGTCCGGGGACCAGGTCTCATCCGCATTGATGACAGCGAGGCCGTTGGGTGGCAAACCATCAAGCAGGGCACCCTTTGTCTGTGAAATGGCGGCCAAACTGCCAAACTGCGCCAGATGCGCCGGGCCCACGTTGAGTAATACCGCTACTGTGGGGCGCACGAACGCGCAGAGCCTTTCGATGTCGCCCGGCTTCCCGGCCCCCAGTTCCAGCACGGCATATTCTGTTGTGGTGTCCAGCCTTGCCAGAGTCAGCGGCGCACCCAGCTCATTATTCTGATTGCCCTCGGTCGCCAATACCGAACCCGCGCGCGCGAGGATGCTGGTCAACAGGTTCTTCGTCGTCGTCTTACCGGCGCTACCGGTAATACCGACCAAAATGCCGGAATAAGCCTCCCGAACCCGGGCTGCAAAGGCCGCCACAGCCGCTTCAGTGTCGGCAACCAGCAGCTGCGGCCCAATCACATCAACCGGCCGTTGGACCAAAGCCGCATGGGCACCCCTCTCGAAAGCGGTGGCGACAAAGTCATGACCATCGAAGCGCTCGCCCGGAATGGCAACAAACAAATCACCCGGATCTACCCGTCGGCTGTCAATGGCGAGACCCGTTACTTCCGGCAAATCCCCTGCTGCACCATGAAGCGTCGCGCCACAGCAGGCGGCCACTTCCGAGACGGGTAGCGGCACGATCATACGGCCACCCCGCTGGCTGCAAGAAGTTCCTTTACAACCTGGCGATCAGAAAATGGCAGGCGCTGACCCTTAATTTCCTGATAGTCTTCATGCCCCTTGCCGGCGATCAGCAGCGTGTCACCGGCACGCGCTGCCCCCAGCGCATAGCGAATGGCCGCAGCACGATCAGGCTCCATCTCTACGCGGGTCTGGCAACCCTGAACAATGTCGTCGATGATGGCTTCCGGCGACTCGCCGCGGGGATTATCCGAAGTCACTACCATCCGATCAGCCCACCGCTGTGCCGCACCGCCCATCAGTGACCGCTTACCCGGATCACGATCGCCGCCGCAGCCAAAGACGACCCAGAGCAAACCAGCCGTTTCCGGTTGCAATGCGGCGAGCGCGTTCTCCAGCGCATCGGGGGTATGGGCGTAGTCGACAACAACCAACACCCCCTCAGGCGTCATCGAGCGCTCCATACGACCCGCGACAGGCAACAGCTCGCCCACCGCGGCACAGCTGCGATCGAAGTCAAAACCCAATCCCACCGCGGTGACGATTGCAGCCGTGACATTGAAGGCGTTGAAACGGCCACTCAACGGTATCTCCAACACCGCTGACCCCCAGGGGCTCTCGATATCGATGATCATGGGGCGCTGGGAGCGCAGGGCAATACGCACGTCACCCCGGCCATCCTCCATTGAAATACCGATCGCCGAATCACCCACAATATCCGCTACTTCGCAGGCAATCGGGTCGTCGGCATTGAATACAGCCCGGCGCAGCTCGAAGTTGCTGAAGAGTGACAACTTCGCGTCAGCGTAGGCCCGCTCGGAAACGTGATAATCGAGATGGTCTCTTGTCAGGTTGGTGAAAACCGCGGTATGCAGTGACAAACCTCTCAGGCGGCCCTGGTCAAGGGCGTGGGAAGAGGCCTCCATAGCGACATGCCTGACATCCTGCTGCCGCCAGGCCGCCAGCTGCCGCGTGATACTGATCAGGTCAGGGGTCGTATTGGTAACCGCAGCAGGCGGATAATCCAGGCGTGCCCCCAGCGTCCCGATACAACCGGCGCGCTTCCCGAGAAGGCGTAACAGCTGCGCCGTAAGCTCAACCACAGAGGTTTTACCATTGGTACCCGTCACCGCGGCCAGCTGCATGGATTGGCTGGGGTCGTTATAGAAGCCCTTGACCAATCCAGGCAGCAAATCGTCCAAGCCAGGCACAGCAACGACGCGCTCATCGGTCCCTGAATAACCGTCGGCCTCAGCAAAAACAGCGGCTGCACCCTTATCCAGAGCACCGGAAATAAAGTCCCGACCATCGTGCTCCAATCCGGGCAGCGCAACGAAAACATCACCGCGCTCAATCCAGCGGCTATCGAGGGTCATCTGGCCAGCGCGGCGCACCTGATGCGGCAGCACGGCCAGTAGCTCGTCTATGCCGGGCGCGCTTGCGGGTAAAATGGTCACTGGCCCGCTCCAAATCCGGCGAGCTGCAGCTTGCTCTCCGGGTCGGCCTGGGGCGTTTCATTGTAAAGTCGCAGGACGCCGTCTGTAATGCGCGAGTAGACGGGCGCGGCCGCAGAGCCTCCGCCGTAGTTATCGCCTTTGGGCTGGTCAATCACGATCGCGGTGACATAGCGCGGGTTTTCGATGGGAGCAATGCCCACAAACAGCGCAAGATACTGGTCCGGAAGATAGCCGCCCGCTCCCACCTTGTGCACCGTCCCGGTTTTGCCACCGACGGAAAACCCAGCTACTCGCGCCTTTTTAGCCGTGCCCTCATCGCCCGTGACACGATGAAGAACGGTGAGAATTTGGCGGGCTGTCTCCTCATCAATGACGCGCTTTGCAGGAATCTCACTCTCCGATTCACGCTTGATGAGAGATAGAGGGGCCTGCTTGCCATTATTTGCGAAAACCGAATACGCGTGGGCGAGCTGAAGCGGCGTCGCCGTCAATCCATAGCCGAAGGCGAGGGTGACTTTTTCGATATCGCTCCAACGCTCCCTGTTGGGCAGACTCCCGGAGCTCTCACCCGGGAATCCGATATTTGAAGATTGCCCAAGTCCAAAGCGACGATAAACCGACAGCACCGGCTCGTGACCTATCGCCTGGGCTATTTTTGTCACACCGACCTGACTGGATTTTTCAATCACTCGGGAGACCGTGATGGCGCCGTAGTCCATAGGGTCTGGCAACACTTTTCGCCCCACCTTGATCCGGCCGGGGGAGGTATCAATAACCGAGTCGATAGTGAAAGCGCCCGACTCCAGTGCCGCCACAAGTGTCAGCGGCTTCATGGTCGATCCCGGCTCGAATACATCGGTGACAACACGATTACGTCGGGTGGCAAAATCGGACCCTGAAGCGCCATTGGGATTGAAGACCGGGTGATTGGTCATGGCGAGAATCTCACCGGTTCGCGCATCAATCGTGACAGCGGCGCCGGCCTCAGCGCCTGTCTCAGCAATGGCACGCTGTAATTCACGGTGCTGCAGGTACTGAAGGCGCAGGTCTATCGACAAGGCAATGGATCTTCCGGGTTGCGCCTCACTGACCACCCCGATATCCCGGATAGCGTCGCCGTGCAGATCCTTGATATACCGCCTCTGTCCCGGCTGGCCATCAAGCACTGCCTCATAGGCCTTTTCTACCCCTTCAATTCCCTTGGCATCCACGTTGGTCAGCCCAATGACCTGTGAGGCCACCTCCCCGGCGGGGTAAAACCGTTGATAGGCCCGCTGCCCCGCAACACCGGCAATTTTCAGGTCGAGCACCTTGCGCGCATGATCGGGCATCTCATTGCGCTCGAGATACATAAATCGCTTGTTGGCATAGACTGCCAGTCGGTCAATTAACCACGATTCTGGCCTGCCCAGGGCCGCCGCCAACTCAGCCAATCGACCGGACCCAGAAAGCAACTTGGGATCCGCCCAAAGCGTAACGACGGGCGTGCTGATGGCCAGCGGTTCGCCCCGTCGGTCGACCACCATCCCCCGATAGGCCGGTATTTCAGCGGTACGGACGGCGCGAAGCGCTCCCTGATGCTTGAGGAACGCCGCACCGCGCTCCTGGTCAAGCACCTGAATCAGTACCAGGCGCCCCAACACCAGCGCCGCCAACACAAGTAAAAGCAGCATGACCGCAATCAGGCGCCACGGCGCTACCGTCGAAGTCGCTGACTGCCGCTTTCCCATCAGCGAGGCGCTCCCAGAACAATGACAAACTGGGGATCGAGGTCTGGCGCCCTCATAATGAGATCATTGCCGGCCAACTGGGCAATTCGATGCGGACTGGCGAGCGTACTGCGCTCCAGCATTAACCGGCTGTAGTCCTCCTGCAGGTACCAGCGGGTACCCTCGAGACGCTGGAGCTCAGCATAATAGGCACGCGCCTGATGCGTACTTTGGATGAGCGCGAGACTGGAGAGCAGCACTGCCACGACTGCCACGGCCAACCCAAGGCGAGGAGACATCATGCAATGCGCTCCGCAACCCGCATGATGGCAGAACGCGCGCGTGGATTATCTGTGCGCTCGTCATCCCCCGCGCGCTGGGCCTTGCCCACCAGTCGAAGTCTCTGGCCCCGCTCTTCATCCCGAATCGGGACGCCCCGGGGTAGCTCCCTACCCCGGGCCTCGCGACGCATGAAAGTCTTTACCCGCCGGTCCTCAAGAGAATGAAAACTGATAATCACCAGCCGACCACCGACCGCCAGCAAATCAACGACCTTGCCCAGCAGGGCGTCCAGATCTTCAAGCTCCCTGTTGATGTGGATGCGCAGGGCCTGGAAGGTTCGAGTCGCCGGATGTTTATGCTTCTCCCAGGCGGGATTTGCTGCCGCAACCACCGCAGCCAAATCATCGGTGGTCTCAAATGTCCGCTCATGCCGACGTTTCACCAGAGCGGCCGCGATTCGTCTTGCAAAGCGCTCTTCGCCGTATTCCCGAAGCACATGAACGAGATCCTGCTCTGGCGCAGCGTTAACAAAATCTGCCGCCGTCTCACCCCGCGTGTTGTCCATTCGCATATCCAATGGACCCTGCTGCTGAAAGCTGAAGCCGCGCCCGGCATCATCGAGTTGCGGGCTGGACACCCCTAAATCGAGGAGCACCCCGGCAAGCCCGGTGCCCGCCCGCTCAAGATTGCAGAAGCTATCCTGTAT
>JAKMEU010000160.1 GCA_022425845.1 Luminiphilus sp.
ACGACCTTATCGACACCCGATGGGTTGAGCCCTCCAGTGTTTCCGGCCACTGAAAACGTAGAATAGACCGCCCCGGCGGTCAGCATCGCCCAGGAAACAACGTGTATGGGCATTCCCCGGTCTTTCATCTCATTGGCAAGTGCAATGAATTGGTTGGTGGCTTCCATTTGCTGGTCTTGGTCAGACATTGCGGCTTAATCTCCGTACATTGGTGGCGAGCGAGTGTATCAGAGCGTGACAGAAGCCTCACGCGATCCGGCGCTGTTGTTGAGAACAAAAGGCGCTTACTGTAGCCTTCCTTCACTCTTCATCGACCTCCAATTCATGCGTCTACCCGATTTATTACTCTCGGTTTGTACCCAGCACCCGCGGGTCCTTGTACAGGTCGCAGCGCTCCTTTTTATCGGGCAGACCAATGCAGAAACAGCCGTATCAGGGCAACTGGGTCTGGGTTACGAATATGACAGCAACGTTTCGGTAGATGAATTGGACCGGAGTAGCAGCGTAGGTGATAACGGCTTGCTATTTTCCGCCGACCTCGCGGTTGATCACGATTTTACAGATCTCACTTCCGGCTCACTTTCTTATTCGTATTCGCGCATCGACTACGACCAATTTGACTTTCTCAGCCGTGAAACTCACATGTTGGGTGCCAACCTAAGTTCGAGTTGGGACCCGGTAACAGCTGGCATCAATTACTTTTACATTCAGGCCCGACTTGATGGCGACGACTTTTTGACCTACCACCGGTTGTCACCGTCTATGTCTGGATTTGTGAGTCGCAGATGGTTCCTGCGTGCTGCCTATGTTTACGGCGATAAAGCGATTGCGAATCGACCCGGGCGCGATGCAATAAATCATGGCGGCGAGTTTGACGCCTATTATTTTTTACAGGGCTTACGGCGTTACATCAATGTGGGCTATGTGTATCGCGACGAAAACAGTCGTGCTGATCGATTTGACTATACCGCTCACCAGTTCAAATTACGCGCCGTCCAACGATTTGAGCTCTTTTCAAAATTGTCCACACTGGAGTTTGGAGTGAGGTACGAGAATCGCGATTACAGCAGTCCCACCCCAAGCATTGGGGAGAGGCGTCACGATGAACGTTACCGGGTGGGGGTGGAACTGGACGTTCCCCTAACAGATCAATTCCGCTGGCAGCTCTATGGGGGCTACAGTGACTACCACTCCAACCTCCCCTCAGCTGATTACGATCAGGAAGTCGTGGGCACCCGCATTGAATTTAACTTCTGACGATTTACAGGGTTAACAAACCATATCCGTAAATATCATCTCTGCCTGGGGGCCCGATATCAACTGCCGCCGAGTACAAACGCGCTATGACATCCGCCCCCGGGTCGCGATGCTTCAAAACGGCAGCGGCGGTAACCGCGAAAGGTACGGCAAAGGACGTTCCTGACGACGCAGCGTATCCGCCACCTGCCACAGCGTGTCTCAAATTAACGCCAGGCGCGGCAAGATCGAGGTAATCGCCACGATTTGCCAAGCGGAAAGCGTTACCTCGCTGGTCCACAGCCGTTACCGCCACAACCGATTCATAGGCCGCAGGATACTTTGGCCGCGCCATGGGGCCACCATTACCCGCGGCAGCAACCACCATGACGCCCTGCTTAACAATACGTCTCAGAGCCACCTCCAACAGTCGATTGGGGGGTCCCGCAAGACTCAGGTTGACCGCGTCAACCTGCGAGGATAAGAGCCAATCCAACGCCTTGACCAGACTGACCGTACTGGCTATCTCACCTCGCTCCTTGTCGCGCTCAAATACCGCTGCCGCGTATATCTGTGCCCTGGGAGCAAGTCCCCGCAGTGGTTCGGCGTCAGCTGCAATAATTGAAGCGATAGCGGTTCCGTGGAAGTCAGGCAAATCCTTATCGCTAGTAAATGGGCGCGCCGAAATAGCCGCCGATGCAAAGGCGGGGTGGCTAATATCGACCGCACTGTCGACGATGCCAATTCGAATATTCATCGCCGAAAGATCGCTGGGGAAGGGCATCGCCTCTCGCGGTGCTATACCCTCGTCGTAGGATAGCGTCTCCGGGATTCCCGCAGTGTAGATATGGTTCAGGTCAACCTCCGCACGGTCTGAGCCCACCACATCCATGATCCCGTCACGCGCGACAGAAATATCAAAGCTGGCTGGAGCCGCGACCTCTGCCAGACGCAATCCCAAGCCGGGCAATTCGGTGAATTGGTCAAATATATAACCCTCAGCAGCCAGCTCATCAAAAACCTGGGGTTCCGCCATGACAAGCCACTGCCCCCGATGAATCCTGCGCTCGTCTACATCGATGTCCAGTTCAATGGTGTCAATCAGTTCGTCAACCTCAGCCTGCAGGCGCTCCTCAGTACTCTGTGTCGCAGCGAGTTGGACGAGCACCATAGCGCCGTCTTCTGCAGCCTGCGCAACCTCCTCTTCAACAGATTCTTCCGCTGACTCATCCACCGACTCGGCCACCTGTTCCTCGGCAGACTCTTCCACCGACTCATCCACCGATTCCGCGACCTGCTCCTCTGTGGACTCTTCCACTGACTCATCCACGGATTCCGCTACCTGCTCTTCGGCTGTTTCGGCAACCTCCTCCTCCACACCCTCAGTCACGGTTTCCTCGACAGACTCTTCTACGGTCTCTTCCGTGACATCGACGACCTGCTGTTCAGTCGCCTCCTCTACTTCTGACTCGGCCTCTTCAGCCACGGATTCCTCAACGGACTCCTCGGTGGTATCAACCACTTCCTCCTCGAGTTGTTCCTCAACCTGCTCTTCAACCTGCTCTTCAACTTCTTCCTCAACCGGGTTAGGTACACCGCCGAAACTCAATCCATCCTCAGCCTCATCAATAATCTCTTCCTCAACTGACTCCTCTACCTGCTCTTCAGTGGATTCAGTCGTATCGTCGGTAATCTCCTCCTCAATTTGCTCCTCAACCTCCTCTTCCACCTCTTCCTCAACCTCTTCTTCCACACCGCCGTCCCCACCAAAGGTCAACTGGGCAACAGCATGTGAAGAGTAAAGGGGAGCACTCAAAAGCAGGGCAAAGGCCAGCGCCAATGCGGCTTTGTGGCATTGCTTAAGTTCTATGAATAGGTGCATGATTCCGTCCTTGGCCCCTAAATTAGGCCCCGTACCTTAATGACGTTTAATGTAGCTGCCTCATTCCCAATGCAATTAGGGAATAAAACCGGCTCGCCAAACGTTGATAGTGTAACAGGCGCGCTATGAATCAGCTTACTGCACAACAAAAAGCCACCTTAATGGAAGAACTGGCAGGGCTTAAACGCTTCAGCATGTCGCTGACCGGCGACGGTCATGACGCTGATGATCTGCTGCAATTGACCGTGGAGCGCGTGCTTGAGAAAGGCATGCCCGACGACGCCCACGCAGGAAAATGGTCGTATCGGGTTTGTCGGAACTTATGGCTCGATGAACTACGAGCCCGTGATGTACGAGCACGCCACGTCAAATCAGAGATGGTTGGCAACGGCGATCACGGAGTGAGTTCCGCCGATGGTTTGGCTCGACTGGAGTTTGAGCGTGCCGGTGAAGCGCTCAACCATTTGCCAGAGGAGCAGCGTTCGGTGCTGCTACTGGTTGCAGTTGAGGGTCATTCGTATGCGGAAGTGGCTGGAATACTGGACATTCCCATCGGCACCGTAATGAGCCGCGTCGCCAGGGCGAGACGGAGTTTGGCGGACAAATTAGAGTAAAACACCCGAGGCGTTTACTGAGGGTGACGCTGGGCAGGATCGCCCGGCGGTAAAGTAACGGAAAGGAGAGGCCCATGGCCACAATTCATACACTGGACATTGCAGGGCAACGCGACGATGAACTTCTCAGCCGTCTGATCGATGGCGAGTGTTCCTCGGAAGAGCGATTGGAATTAGAGGAGCGGCTCGCGAACGACGCCAAGCTTCGGGATCGGCTCGAACAATTTCGCGCCAATGATCGACTTCTGCGAGCCTCCGTCGGCAATGACGACAACACGATACCACCTGCAGTGCTGAACGCCCTTACCAGTCACTCACCCGCGCAGACAAATCGCCATATCCCCCGTTATGCGTTTGCCCTGGCAGCGAGTTTGGTGCTCGCTACCGCTGCACTTCTGATCAACAACAACTGGGTGCAGCCGGTATCCCAAACACCGCAAATTGATTTAGCGTTTGCCGAGGCGCTGGACGCGCTGCCATCGAGAGCGGAAGGCTGGGACATGATAGAAGGTGACCGAGCCCTGCGCATGGTCATTACGTTCCCCGCCGCTGACGGCAAGTGGTGTCGCGAATTCATGCTCGCTTCTCAAGCCGACCATTGGCGGGGTGTCGCCTGTCGTGGTGCGGAGAGCTGGGTGACCCAGGTGATAGGCCGGGACGTCTTCCTTGAGGAAGTCGGCGGTTACCGCACAGCAAGCGCATCGGACAGCGATGCCATCGCCCAATTCATTGACCAGACCGCCACAGGCATTGCGCTTTCGGGAGACGAAGAGGCAGCGCTGATAGCGACAGACTGGTCCTTGGCGGCGCCATAGTATCCAGCTCTTCTTACGCGTCATGACCGGGAGCCGTGGTCGGTCTATACTGCGGAATCCTTAATCCGAGAAGTACCGATTCATGTCGCTTCCCCTCTTCCCCATACTTGGAGGCTTGCTGATAGGCACCGCTTCCATGGGTTTGTTACTCTTGCTGGGACGCGTCGCCGGGATATCCGGTATTTTTTGGGCAGCGATAACGGGGCCTGATCGAGGCTGGCGCTGGCTCTTCATCACAGGACTCCTGCTGGCAGGACTCACCCTGCACAGCTTCGACTCAGTACCCATCCCTGACGCTCCCGCTGGACCAATCTGGCTCGCCGGGTTCGCAGGTGTATTGGTGGGCGTTGGCACGCGTATCGGTAGCGGCTGCACCAGTGGTCATGGGGTCTGTGGCATAGGGCGCCGATCCCAGCGATCATTCACGGCAACGCTTGTCTTCATGGGCACCGGCATTGCAATCGTATACCTCACCCGCCACGTGCTGAGCTGGCTGGCATGAGGCCTTTTGTCGCCCTTTCCATGGGATTTCTCTTCGGAGTGGGCCTGGCGCTGTCGGGAATGACCGACACCCACAAGGTCATTGGATTCCTTGATGTCGCTGGCAGCTGGGATTCCGACTTGCTCTGGGTGATGGGAAGCGCCCTCGCGGTCTCCTTCGGTTTAACACCTCTTATTTTAAAGCGAAGTGCGCCCGTATTCGCCGCAACATTCAGTCTCCCGGCACGAAGCGACATCGACACCAGGCTGGTATTCGGCGCAGTACTGTTCGGATGCGGCTGGGGTTTGTTCGGCTATTGCCCCGGTCCGGCCATCGTCGCCTTACCTGTGGGCGACACGAGTACCCTTGTCTTTGTGGCCGGTATGATCCTGGGCATGGGGCTTACCCAACTGACGCCGCCTCCCACTGCAGAGCAAGCCGGCAACCAGCCTGTTTGAATCACAGGCAGAGAGGCCGAAGCCAATCTGCCTCATCCAGCACAATGACATCAGCGCACATGTTTTTCCCTGGAATGCTCCATCAAGGCCCACAATACGTTGCTCGAGCTGACCTGACCCACCAACTTGCCGTCTTGTATGACCGCATTACGGCGCTGGCGCGAGTCAATCATGCGCTGGGCCACTTCGACGATTGTCTCATCGGGACTGCAGGCATGTATTTCCTCCGTCATGGCTTGCTCAACACGGATGTTCTCAGGACTGCCATCGTGGTAGATCGCATTCAACACAGCTCGGATGCAGTCCAGTTCCGTGATTTTGCCGACGGGCGTGCCGTCATTATCAATGACAGTCAGCCCTGTCAGCTTGAACTCCACCAGTAATTCGATCGCTTTTACCAACGGTGCCGTTCCCGTGATAGTCAATGGATTGCGGTGCATACAGTCCCGGATACTGGTTGGGCTGGTCATGGCGAGCTCCTCAGCGGAATAGAAATGAAGTCAGATCACAATCCAACATACAGATTGCGGGCTTGGAAGTGAAAAAACAATCGAGCGCCTGAGTTTAGGTTCACAGGTATTTGAACAGCGCTCACTGCAGGTCCAGCGCATATTCTTTTAGCGCTGCCAGGGAAACAATCTGCAGGGTTTTGATGTTGGTCCGGCGCAGCCAGATCTTTGGCGCATAACCCGCTTGCTGGGCCTCTAACC
>JAKMEU010000199.1 GCA_022425845.1 Luminiphilus sp.
ATACTTATGAAGTTAATAAAAAGTCCCGGATTCGGGGCGGGGCGCGCCGATTAGCACTCCTCGCTTACGACTGCTAATTAGGGACGTAGAGGGCGCGCTGCAACCGCAGGGGCTCTGCAACCTGTGCATCCGGCTGTTGCAATAATCGAGGGACGACGGCGCTCATTACGGAAAACGCCGATGATGCAACGCCGGGATGACCGCCTTCGCCACACTCTTCAGATGTCTTCTGCTCAGACTGCTGCGACCACGTAGCGGCCACCTTCGACCCGGATATGGGGCGGAATGCGGCTGGTCTCAAAAGCGTCATAGCCCGCCTTCAATTGCGCCCAGAACCCGTGCCACGGGCTGTCCTGCTGACCCGCCAGGGCCTCGGCGGTCATGCGAAAGGGGAAGGCGTGGATCCAGAAGCCCTGCGCCGCCGTTGCTGCGGTCGCCGAACCCAGTTCGTAGAGCTGCTCGACAAAGGGGTCGGTCATGGCGTAGCAGCCACTGGAAACACAGTTGCCATGGATCAGCAGCTCAGTCCCGGTATAGCCCTGCGCCGAGTCATAGTCGTTGGGAAAGGCGAAATCGATGGCGCGATGGTACTGTGAGTTGGCGCGCATCTGCGCCGGTCCGACGAAGTAAAAGCCCTCGGGCGACTGCATGTCGCCCTCCTTCACTTTTGGCCCCAGCTTGCCGGAATAGAAACAGATTGGAAAAATCCGGAACAGGACAAAGGTCTGCCGATCGTCGGGTTGCACCCAGACTTCGACCTCCCTCTCCTGCTTGAACACCCGCAGCAGCATGGGCGCGCCGAGCCGGGCGCCGATGGCCGCCAGATCGCCGGGCAGCTGCGCGGTCTCAAAGGTGCGGGTAAAACGCTGGCGCAGGTCTGAAGCGACGGCGGAAGACTGGCCCAGCGCTGGTGCGGCCCCCAGCACGCCAGCCAGAGAAGCCCCCAGCCCCGCCACGACCCGGCGGCGTGACAGTCGGTTGTTTCCATCAAACGCACTCATGCGCTCTCCCTCGTGCTTCCCTGCTCTAGGACCTCACCTGACCTACACAGGTGCAGGCCAGCTGCCTGCGACGCTCAATCGCCTGTGACTTTCGTCCATGTAGCTTATGTGTAACCAAACACGGCGTACAGGCCCCACACGGCAGCGTCCGTACAAGGTCAAACCACAGGCATTCACGGCAAAATGAACTTCGCGTCTCCCTCTTCCTCCTCTCCGGCTTCGGCCAGCGCCGCACCCAGCAACGCTGCACAGCCCGCTCCCTCGAC
This sequence comes from Luminiphilus sp., assembly GCA_022425845.1. Classification (GTDB taxonomy): domain Bacteria; phylum Pseudomonadota; class Gammaproteobacteria; order Pseudomonadales; family Halieaceae; genus Luminiphilus. The sequence goes on from JAKMEU010000199.1 coordinate 1,268, forward strand.
CGGGAGCCTTGCGGTTGTGCTGACCTGGCTCTGGGGATCAGCTGCGTTGGTGTTCGCCATGGCCCTGATAGGGGCCATTACGCGGCTCACGGAAAGCGGCCTGAGCATCATGGAGTGGAACCTGCTCGCAGGCACCTTTCCACCCCTGTCCGAGGCGGAATGGCTGCGCGTTTTCGAAGAATACAAGCTCACCGGCGAGTATCAGAAGCAGCACCTTGGCGCGCTCAGCATGGAGGGCTTCAAGCAGATTTTCTGGTGGGAATACATCCATAGGCTCTGGGGGCGCCTCATCGGGATGGCCTTCCTTGCCGGGCTGGTTGTCTTCGCCGTTGCCCAGTTCCGGGGTCGCTGGCCACAACTGGCCTGGCTGATGCCGCACGCGGCTTTGGGTTTCGTCCTGATCTGCTTTCAGGGCTTTCTGGGCTGGTACATGGTCAGCAGCGGCTTTGACACCGACCTGATCGACGTGTCGGCTTACCGATTGGCCGCGCATCTTTCGCTGGCGGTGATCATCCTGCTCTACTTTGTCGGTCTGGGGGTCCGGGCGCGGACCGGCACCCTGCATTTCAGCGCCGCTCACTGGCTCAACCTGCCGACTGCGCTGCTACTGCTGGTGCTGGCGACACTGGTCTCGGGGGCCTTCGTCGCCGGGCTGAATGCGGGGCTGGTCTACAATGAATTTCCAACCATGGGAGACGGACTGGTACCTGCAGATTATCGGTCGTCCCTGCCCCTTTTGCGGAATCCCTTTGAAAACCCAGTCGCGGCCCAGTTCCACCAC
>JAKMEU010000227.1 GCA_022425845.1 Luminiphilus sp.
TTGCGCTCAAGGCGGGGTTGTAACTCCCAAATCTCGCGCACTGGAAACGAAAATCGGCGGGGGATGGCCATATGGAGGCAGGTGTCAGCAATGACCTGTTGGCCCGCGCTATGGATCGCTTGGGTGGGCGATTCGCCCTGCTCTACCAGGCTGTTGGCTCGGTTTTGAAGTGCAGGCCAAAGAAGCGCTGCCAGCAGAAAAGCCGGTGTAACGGGTCGGCCTTGCTGGACCCTTAGATCGGTATTCCCCATAGCATTGCTGACCAGCGCCTTATAACGAGGTTCACGCTCTATCAGGCTGGCGGCTTCGGGGCACAGGCAATGGAGTAAGCCGTAGCGCAGCAGCAGAAGAAGGGTAGGTTTGCCGTAGCCCGACATGAACAGTTTGAGAAACTCGTCAAAAAGTCTGGGTGGGGGAATCTCCCTGAGCAGGACTGAGCAATTGTCAATGGCAGCCTCGGTGCCAGCCTCGATGTCAAACTGGAGTTTTGCGGCGAAGCGAACGACCCTGAGCATACGAACAGGATCTTCGCGGTAGCGTTGTTCGGGGTCGCCAATAATTCTGATGAGTCGAGCGGATATGTCGCTGCTTCCATCAATTTGATCCAGAACCGTCTCGTTCAAAGGATCGTAATACATCGCGTTGATGGTCAGATCCCGGCGCGCGGCATCCTCCTCGAGGGTGCCATACACATTATCCCTGAGCAGCAGCCCTTTATCCGACTGTTTGCTGGCGTTTTTGAGTGAGTCGTCACTAACGTGAGGGCCCCTGTAAGTGGTCACCTCAATGATTTCTCGACCATCCCTGACGTGCACGATTTGGAAGCGTCTGCCAATGATGCGGGCGCTGCGAAACAGCCCTTTGATTTCTTCGGGGGTGGCGTTCGTGGCGACGTCAAAGTCTTTGGGCTGTCCCCCGAGAATCAGATCCCGCACCGCACCCCCTACGACATAACTTTCAAAGTCGGCCGCTCTAAGACGTTCAACAACGCGTATAGCAGCGGGGCTCACATGTTTGCGATTGATCGTGTGGAGGGACTTTGGGATACGGGACAACGGACTTCCTTGGGGGCGGGACCCCGCAAGTGTACTACCCGATGATGCGCAAGGGGAGTTGGGATTTTTAGGAGTGCATAACGAAACATGGGGAAGTCTCCTTCCCCACCCAGGTCCGTTCTTGCGTTTTTTATTGCTTTTGGGCCACTTATTATTATTTTGACTCTGCCCCATAAGCAGCAGAACCCGTGCCAAGAGATAAAAATCGATAAAAAACAGCGGTTTGACTGCCTGGTCCTGTTTTTTCTCCCAGCCTTCGTTACAGATTTGTTACCTTTCCACCCTCAGGTGTTACTCATCTATGCGTTTTTTAGCCGGCATCAGTTACGCCTGCGCTTCCCCGACTGGCTGCGCGGCAGGTCGAAACGCTGCCTCCGCTCCCAAAGGCATTTCCGACTAATGCCCAACTTTTGCGCCAGCTCGGTTTCGCTCATGGAGTCTTGATGTTCAAGCACAAAGCGCATGAAGTAATCTTCGAGGCTGAGTTCACCGTCCGAGGGCTGTTGTTCATCAGTCTCTGTTGGATGGCTGCTGGTGTTTTCGGGTATAGCCACCACTGACAGCTGTCTGTCGGGCGTGGCCACATCAGTCTTGAGGCCCATATCCTCGGGTTCGATAAAGTCGCCGTCAGCCATCACGACGCCCCGCTCTACCGCATGTTCCAGCTCTCGAACATTACCTGGCCATGCATGCTGGAGTGCAATGTCGACAGCCCCGGAGCTCAGGGGGCGAAATGTGCAGCCCAGCTTTTCGGCCACCGCTTCAGCAAACCATTGTGCCATTGCCGCTATCTCACCCTGCCGGTCCCTGAGGGGTGGAATGGTCAGGCTCAGTACGTTGATCCGGTAGTAGAGATCCCTTCGGAAGTCATTTTGACTGGCCAGCTGGGACAGGTCTCGATGCGTGGCACAAATGAGCCGTACATCCACGGTCTTGCTGCTGACGGAACCAATGCGACGAATTTCGCCTTCCTGAATAAAGCGCAGCAGTCTGGCCTGGGCGGAATGGGGTAATTCTCCGATCTCGTCAAGGAATAGGGTTCCGCCATCTGCAGCTTCGATCAGGCCCATGCGGTTACTGGTTGCTCCCGTAAACGCACCTTTCTCATAACCAAAAAGCTCCGACTCGATCAGTGATTCAGGAATTGCAGCACAATTAACTGTCACAAGAGATCGGTTGCTACGGCGGCTGAGAGTGTGGACGCGGCGGGCGGTCAGTTCTTTGCCCGTTCCCGTCTCGCCCTGAATAAGGACCGTGGAGTCGGTTCGGGCGACTTTGCACACTTGCTCTTCAAGGCGTCTGAGCATGGGGCATTGACCCTGAAAAAACTTCCGGGTGGTGTTGTGAATGGGGTCAACCCCGTTGTTTGATTGATTAGGTTCGGGAAGTGCAGCGGCTACGACGTTAAGCAGATCGTCGTTGGAGCAGGGTTTTGCGAGGTAGTCAACGGCGCCCGCCTTCATGGAGTCGACCGCTGAGCGCAAACTGGCATAGTTCGTCATGACGATTACCGGAACCGGGTGCGCAGACCGGATCAGCTCGGAACCGCTGGCGCCGGGTAGCTTGAGCTCGGTGACAATCAGGTCGAACTCGGCCAGATTATGGCGCGCTTCGGCCTCCTGAACACCCGACGCCTCAGCGACCTTGTAATCCCTGGTCTCCAGAACGCGCCGTAATGCCTGTCTTTGTGACGGCTCGTCATCCACCAACAATATGTGCGGCATGAGAACTACCCCGTGCTGTGGGCGGCCAGAGAAGCTAACCGCCTGCCGTGTGTAACCCTACTGCAAGTAACACGGTAACAAAATGGGATTATTTGTTACCTGGGTACACGCCTTACGTCCCAATGCGCCAGGCTCCATGCGAGCAACTCGGTTGCAGAGGCGAAATGGCTGGGAGGGTTGGGCTGACCGAGTATGGCGAGTGCGGACCGCAAGTTTTCCAATGGTTGATTAATATCCAGCGCCGGGGCACCCGTCTGCTTGCTGAGCTTGAAACCCCGATCGTCGGTCAGCACTGGCAGGTGACCGTATTGTGGCGACTCCAATCCCAGTCGCTGCTGAAGGAATATTTGCCGCGGTGTGGAATCAAGCAGGTCGCGCCCGCGAATGACCTGAGTCACATTGGGCAGCGCGTCATCTACCGCAGCCGCAAGTTGGTAGGCATAGAGCCCGTCCCGACGGCGCACGATGAAATTGCTCATTTCCTCCCCTAGCGGCCAAACCACATGCCCCAGTAGGCCGTCATGGATTTCGATAATGGTGTCTTCCGGGACCTTTACGCGAAGGCTGGTACCCATCGTTTTGGCGTGATCGACGTGGGCACAGCCCCCCCGGCAACTTCCATCGGGTGCGAGTGTCGCTCGGGTACAGATGCAATGGAAAATGTCACCCTGCTCGTGAAGTTTCTTCAGCGCCTCGTCGTAGCGCAGGTGGTGATTGCTTTGGTAATGGACCTGACCGTCTGGGTGT
>JAKMEU010000247.1 GCA_022425845.1 Luminiphilus sp.
TTGGAGGACCGCGGGATCTTGCTCGTCGGGTCGCTCATCAGCTCATCACCCGCGCCTTGGCGGCATTGTATTCTTCGGTCAATTTTGCCACGTAGTCCCCTGCGGAGCCGCGACTCTTGATGGCACCAATACCCTGTCCAGAGCCCCAGATATCCTTCCAGGCCTTGGCGTCGGTATTACCACCCGAGCCAAAATTCATTTGGGTGGGATCGCTGACCGGCAGGTTGTCAGGGTCGAGCCCCGCACTAACCACCGAGGGACGCAGGTAGTTGCCGTGCACACCGGTGAATAAATTGCTGTAGATAATGTCGTCTGCACCGCAGTCGACAATGGCCTGTTTATAGCCTTCCTCGGCGTTGGCCTCGTCGGTAGCGATAAAGGCCGAGCCAATGTACCCCAAGTCTGCGCCCATGGCCTGAGCGGCAAGTACTGCGTCACCGGTGGCGATGGCTCCCGAAAGAATCAACGGTCCATCGAACCATTCGCGAATTTCCTGAATCAGGGCAAAGGGCGACTGTGTGCCCGCATGGCCGCCGGCACCACTGGCAACCGCAATCAAGCCATCAGCACCTTTTTCCACCGCTTTCTTGGCGAACCGATTGTTGATGATGTCGTGCAGCGTGATGCCACCGTAGCTGTGCACCGCTTCATTGACCCACTCCTTTGCGCCAAGCGAGGTGATGACAATGGGTGCCTTGTACTTCACGCACATCTCCATGTCGTATTCGAGCCGGGCATTGGAACCATGAACAATTTGGTTTACCGCGTAGGGGGCGGCGGGCGAGTCAGGATTTTCCTGGTTGTGACGATCAAGTTCTTCATTTATTCGCTGCAGCCATTCGTCGAGAACCGGTTCGGGACGGGCATTCAACGCGGGGAATGAACCGACGATGCCTGCTTTGCACTGCGCGATGACCAGATCTGGATTCGAAACGAGGAACAGGGGAGAACCGATAACAGGGATACGCAAAGTGTCTTTAAGGATGGGCGGCAAAGCCATGGCGAAGTCTCCTTGGACTCAATAGGGATGGGGTGGGTGACGCTGGAATATCAGGATTTGAACATACAGTATGTTTTTTTGTCGCTCAAGTATGTTTCGGGTCGGCAGGAACTGTGCGAAGCTTGGTGATATTGAATTCCACACGGCTTTCTGAAGAACCCGACCCATGTACTACAAGTATTTTGGTTTAGCGGAATCGCCGTTTTCAATTTCGGTCAACCCCCGCTACCTGTTTATGAGTCCCAGGCATCGTGATGCCCTCGCTCACCTCTTATACGGCGTGGGGAGCGGTGGTGGCTTCATTTTATTGACAGGAGAGGTTGGCACCGGAAAGACCACGATCAATCGAGCCCTGCTCGAGCAGCTGCCGGCTAACGTCGATCTGGCGATTGTCCTGAATCCGGCCTTGAGTGCAGTTGAGCTGCTCGCCACAGTCTGCGATGAATTGGAGATTGAGTACCCGGCCGGCGTTACCAGCCTCAAAGATTTAACCGATGCCTTGCATCACTTTTTGCTTGCCAATCACGAGGCGGGCAGAAGGACGGTATTGATGATCGATGAGGCCCAGCACCTGGATTTTGACGTGCTGGAGCAGATCAGGCTGCTGACCAATCTTGAAACCGACCATGAGAAGCTCCTGCAAATCATCCTGATAGGCCAGCCTGAGTTGACTGAAAAGCTGGCTAGACCTGAGTTGCGTCAGCTCAACCAGCGTATTACCGCCCGCTACAATCTCGAACCGTTAACTCCCGGGGAAACCGCTGCGTATATTCGCCACCGATTGGAGGTTGCTGGTCTGCCGGGAGGACAGGAACTCTTTCCCCCCGGCGTGGTTCGCGAGATACATAAACGAGCGGCAGGTATTCCCCGTCAGATTAATCTGCTGTGCGATCGTACGTTGCTGGGCGCCTACGGTCGCAGTATGAGCAAGGTCAACCGTCAGTTGGTAGTGGCCGCTGCAGGGGAGGTTTTCGGTCCCTCAGTGACCCATAGCAAGCCGATTTCTGGCCTCGCCTGGCTGTGGGGCGCTATTGCGCTTGCGCTTATCTTGGGTGTGCTGTGGTGGGGAGCCGAGGGACTAGGGGGCCGCTCGGTCACGTTAGAGGTGCCCGTGGAACGGGAAGCCATGACGCGATCTGAACCTTCGGGGCGAGAGAATCCCGCGTGGCTGGTCAGTGAGGCCAATGCCCAACAGAGACTCTGGCAACTGGCCAGTGATTCCCCCATGCCCCTCGATCCCTGTCGAACTGGCGTGGGGGAGGGCTTGCAGTGCGGTCGGGGCGCTTCCGATGTTTGGGAACCCTTGATCAGGCTCAATCGCCCGGTGGTGCTGGCGATGCAGACACCTGATCGCTTCACTGCGGCGACACTGGTCGTGGCATTTCAACAACCCCACGCGTGGATTTGGGGTCAACAGGGGCTTGAGCGTATTAGCCTGGTTGACCTGGCCGATGCCTGGCGGGGTGAGTATCTGTTTCTATGGCGACCACCTGTGGCATGGAATGGATCGGTGGCAGTGGGCGATAACAGCGCTGCGGTGGCGGTTATAGCCGACATGTTTGCCCGATTGGATGGGCAGCCACAACCTCTTACCGAGAATCTCTTTACTTCGGCCCTTGCTGAGAGGGTGACGTTATTTCAGTCCAGCCACGATCTCGAGGCAGATGGTGTAGTGGGTGAGCAGACCATGCTGCGCCTCAATGAAGCGCTCGGCCTTTCACCCACGCCCGAGCGCGTTCTTGAGCGCGCACAATGGCTGAGCCGGGAGCCCTGACGTGTCGATGATACTTGATGCGCTGAAGCGCTCCCGGGCGGGTCAGAATGGACCCGCAGCCATACCCTCTGTGGACACCCAGCACTACGTCGATCAGCCGTCCTCTTCAGGTGCTCCATGGACGAAGCTTGTGCTGCTGTTCGCGGGGGTTGCGGGTCTCGGTCTGGTGGCTTTGCTCCTGATGCCCCGGGACGTAGCAACGGACGCTGCGGCAACCCGAGAGGGGCAGTTAGCGGTGGGAACGGCGGGCGACACCCCGACGCCGGATGCCCCTCTAACCTCGCCC
>JAKMEU010000324.1 GCA_022425845.1 Luminiphilus sp.
CTACAGCACCATTGCCACCGATGGTGAGGGGGTCCCCGACCTGTGGCAGGCCCTGGCTACGCTGATGCGGGATTCGACTCGAGAAAAACAGACCTTGCGCCGTCACGCTGCAATCAAGGAAGGCGCCAAAACCCAGCTGCTGCAGGACTTCGAAGCCTTTCTGGCGTCACCTAGCCCGCCAGCACCGGAAAACGCGGCATCCGAAAATGCCGCTGCACTGCTGCAGCGGTTTTACCGAGGACAAGACTGACACTCGCGCCTTGAAGCATTATCCCTAAAAGCATCGCCCTTCAAAACGCCACCCCGCAAGTCGGGCCGGGGCGATCATCATGCCCTGTGGATCAACAACAGGACTGAGGTGAACGCACGCTTGCCTTCAAAATGACGTCAGCGGCCTTTGTACTCAGGGGCCCTTCGCTCCTGAAATGCCCGCATGGCCTCGGCAGCATCATCGGTCATCGACAGCAATGTCTGATGACGGTCCTCCAGTGCCATGGTGGCCTCCATGGACGAGGAATCAATACCCAGATGGACCGCCTCCTTGGTCAGCCTGAGACCCAGAGGCGCTGTCGCCAGCAGATCGGTGACCAGGGCCGCTACCGCGGGCTCCCTTTCCCCCGGCGCCGTCAAATGCGAGAGAAAGCCGCGTTTGTCCATAGCCTCGGCAGAGTAAGCCCGCCCCGTCATCATCATCTCAGCCGCAAAGGACCCCCCCACGAGTCGCGGCAAAAGGTAACTGCTGGCCATATCGGCGCCCGTGAGGCCAATACGAATGTAGGCCGCACAAAATTTAGCCGTGCTGTCCGCGACCCGAAGATCAGCGGCGGCGGCGAGACTCAGCCCGCCGCCGTAGGCCGCACCCTGCACGGTGGCAATAATGGCCTGGGGGCAGCGCCTCATGGCCAGGTACAGTCGCGCGATGCGCCGTTGCACGCCCAGCAGCATGCCCACCGAGCGCTCATTAAAGCCCCAGCCACCATCCACCAGATCAAGGCCTGAGCAGAAGTGTTTGCCCGCGCCTTCCAGTACCACAACGCGAATGTCGTCCCGTGCCGCCAGATCACTGAAGGTTTGATAGAGGGCATCGACCATCGCACCGCTAAAGGCGTTGCCGACATCAGGGCGATTGAGGGTCAGGGTCATTTGCGCACCCTGCTCGTCGATGAGTATGGGGCTGTCGCTCGCTGTCGTCATACATTCTCCGGAGAAGCTGTGTTGCTGGGGATAGAACCTAAGTTACCACCGGGCAGTCGTCGGTTCACGCTATCTTGAGAGGGGTCAAAACGCTGTAGTCTGTTGTCGAGCCGATAAGTCCAGACGATGGCCCTGCAGCCGGGTCAGGAGAGCCATTGCCCGGACCGGGGAAACTCCAGTGGGTTACGGCCCGGAAACGACCATAAAAGATCTGCAAGTGGACCCATGCAAGCAAGACTTCAGCAAACCCGGCGGCCATTGATCGCTCAGTTCCGGCAGAGCCGCGGGATGCTGGAAAGGAATTGTTTCACTATCTGCCGTTTGTTTTACTTATACATGCAGCCTCAGTCAGTACCCCACCCACATGGGGGTAGAGCCAACACCAGCCCGATCTTTTAACCTGAGTTAAACTTTGTGCAAAGTAGCAGGAGAAGCCATGAAGACTTTCCAAGGAAAAGTAGCGGTTATTACGGGAGCAGGGTCTGGCATGGGGCGCTATCTGGCGGTGCTGCTGGCCCAGGATGGCGCCGACGTATGCGTCTGTGATGTCAATGAAGAGACCCTGTACGAAACCGTCGAAATGCTCAGGCCATACAGCGTTTCGGTCTCGTCACAGGTGCTGGATGTTGCCGACAAGGTGGCTATCGAGGCGCTGCCCGGAAAGGTGATCGAACAGCACGGCAAAGTAGATCTGGTCTTCAACAACGCAGGGGTTACCACGGGCTCCCATTTCAAGGATATGGATGAGAACAACTGGGACTGGGTTATGGGGATCAACCTGGACGGCGTGATCAACAGCACCAGAGCCTTTATCCCGCACATGAAAGACCATTCCGAGGCCGCCATCGTCAACACCTCGTCCATTTTCGGCATGGTGGCGGTGCCCGGGCAAACGGTGTACCACACCACAAAATTCGCTGTGCGCGGCTTTACCGAGAGTTTGGCCCTGGAGATGAAAGAGACCAACCCCAATTTACAGATTCACTGTGTGCACCCCGGCCACATTGGTACCAACATTGTTGCTTCGGCAAGGATGAGTGACGCGGACTTCAATCGAGAGCAGGACAGCGGCAGGCCCTCTATTTTTCAACGCAATGCACCCAAGTCCAAGCAGGAGATGGCGGACATATTCAGGGAGGGCGGCATGCACCCCAGCAGGGCCGCCCAGATCATTCTGAAAGGCGTGAAAAACAAACAGAGCCGCATCTTCGTGGGCCTTGATGCCAAGCTGTTGGACTTGTCCCAACGGTTGTTTCCTAGGCACTATCACAAAACATGGCCGTTATTTATGCCTCTGATCATGCTGTTCAGAAACAAGAAAGCGCTGGCGACAGAGGACCAGCTGATGTGGGCCGAGGGAAAATAACCCGCCGCAGGTTGCATGGCGGGTATACCCGACAGCCCCGCCGTCAGCGAGAATAAAACCCCCCGCTACCGTTGACCACACCACCAACGCAGGTGACGGCCGTCGCAGTCGCTATTGTCACCCATCTTTACCGGATCGCCCCCAGAACCCACTCTGCCGGGCACGCTGCACGGTCTGCTGGCGCTGGTAATAGCAGGGTTGGGCTGGGCTGGTTTGGAGACGATTGGTCTAGCTGAAGGATGATGCAAAAGCCCAACGCATGCTGGACCTACGTTACCACCGGGCAGTCGTCGGTTCACGCCAACAGAGCTGACGTCGCGCTCCCACAATTGATTAACCCCTGCTGGACGGTGCGCTAAAGAACCACTCCATAAAAACCCGGGACTCAGTTGAGAATGAGGCGGAAGGCTGCTATTGCTTCGTAATAGCGTCGCATATCCTCGGCGAGGGCACGCTCCGCCCCTGTCAGTTCCTTGGCACCGCTATCGGTTTGGGAAAATCCAGTAGAGGCCCACACCGACTGATACCAGTGCCCGGCCCATACGCCATCACTGGGGCGAGGTCCCGGAGGCCATGCAGTCATTTCACCCTCGGTCCAGGGGACATCCAGCGCGGCGCACAACCTCTGCAATACGGCCTCCGGGGCATTCAACACATCGGTACTGTCGATCACCGGGGGCCGCGTTCCCGTCAGGTCGCTAATGGTCTTAAACAACTCCCACTGTCGGACAATGCCAATGTCCTCCGCTGTTACCGTGGGCATCTTGTTCAGGTAGGACGCAATGACCGCCGCGGGATCGCGGACCAGGAACACATGGCGCATGCCTGTCGCCCAGGATAGATCGCAGTCTGCAGGCATATGATGGGTCATGTGTTTCTGGTAGTAGATCGGCGCGGGCTCGGCCAGTGTGAGATCTTCAATCACCGTTTCCCGCTGCGTGGGTTGGGACGCCAGAACGGCCTCACGACAGGGATGATCGGCGCCGGTTTCGGCGAGGTAGCAGGCATAGAAAGGCTCATCAATCACCGCGCAGTCAGCACGATTCTCCCAGGCACGCATCATGGCGGTGGAGATATTCCGCGGCCCCGACCACATGGCAATCCGGATCGTCACTCAGGCAGGCGCCTGTCGCTGAACCTCGTGGCTCAGCAGATCCCGGTACAGCCCCTGCAGTCGGTCTACCATGGGGCCGCGCCGAGCGTCGCCGATCTGTCGTCCATCGATGTCAAAGACCGGGGTCAACCCGGCGAAAGTACCGGTGACAAAGGCTTCTTCTGCACCGTAGGCCTGCATGACAGAGAAATTCTTCTCGAATACCGGAATACCATTGGCTTTACACAGATTGATGACGTTGCGTCGGGTAATGCCGTCGAGACAGTAATCTCCGCTGGAGGTCCAGACCTCTCCATCCCGGACAATAAAAAAGTGGGTTGAGTTGCAGGTGGCAACATGGCCGTGGGGATCAAGCATCAGGGCTTCGTCATAACCCGCCTTGGCCGCCTGGATACAACCAAAAATGCAGTTCAGCTTGGAGTGGCTGTTGATGCGGGGATCCTGCACGTCAGCATAGCCACGACGCACGTAGACCGTGTACAGCCGAACGCCCCTGTCGTTCAGTGAGGGGTCGGGACTTTTGTACTCGGGAATGATGACAATAGTCGGCGGACTGATGGTCACTGCAGGGTCCTGATAAGGCGTCGATTTAATGCCCCGACTGACCATGAGCCGAACGTGAACCTCGTCCGTCATGCCGTTGGCTTCCAGGGTGTCGTAGAGGCGCGTGGCCAATTGGCTCTTGTCGAGACACAAATCCAGGTCGAGCGCCTTGGCTCCTTCCCAGAGACGCTTCATATGCTGGTCCAGAAACGGAATCACGCCGTCGTGAACCCTGAGACCTTCCCATATGCCGTCTCCGAGAATGAAACCGCTGTCAAAAACCGACACCACCGCTTTCTCTCTCGGAAACAGCTCGCCATTGATATTGATCTGGATGCTGGCGTTACGGGGGTCGGCCGAGAAGGTGTGGGTGCTGTTGCTCATGAGGGCTCCGAAACTGAAGAATGGTTTCCCGAATCCATTACACTACCGCAAAGCGGCAGGGTAGCGGGAGGTCACTGGCTTGCGCTGCCCCCCTTTGGCACCGCATTATTCATTACCAGAGCCGCTCCCAACGCGGTGCGCTCAGGAAAATGGCTGCCAATGCCACTCACAATTTTTAGGAGGCCAGCGCCATGCAGGCAGAGACAGAACAGCGCGCCCAGTTCCACCATATGAAAGACGGCACCGCGGAAGACTGGGCCATTATTGGCGGTGAGGCTGCCAAGCATGCCAAAGGGCTGTCGGCGCGGCTGCTGCAGCACCTCACTTTGCTGCAGGGTGACTGCGGGGGATTTCCCGTCGACCGACTCACCCATTGCCTGCAAACCGCGACGCTGGCCCATAAAGACGGAAAGGACGAGGAGTATGTCGTCTGTGCACTGCTGCATGATATTGGCGACACCCTGGGGCCCGCCAACCACGCCGATATCGCGGCTACCATACTGGAGCCCTTCGTCAGCGAAGAGAACCATTGGATGGTGAAGCACCATGCCGTTTTCCAGGGCTATTACTTCCTGCACCATCTCGGGCTTGATCGCGATATGCGTGAGCAGTATCGCAACCATCCCCTGTACAACTACACCCTCGAGTTCATCGAAAAATATGACGCCCCGGCGTTTGATCCCGAGGCCGAGACCTATCCGCTGTCGTTTTTCGAGCCCATGATGGAACGTGTGTTCGCGCGCCCCAAAAAATCCATGTACATGCGCGAGGATGCCGGTATGTATGAGGTGGCTGAGGCCTGAGCCGACGACGCCCGACCCGCAAACCGCGCCATTGTAAAAGTGACCAAGCGACAGGTATCACTGGGGATTGCAGCCGCCCTGCTTATCGCTGCATCGCTGGCGCAACCCATGGCTGACAGCTCCAACGACGAGCCGGCACCCGTGACCTGGGAACAGGTGCTGGCGTTGCCCACCGAGGGCGATGCCCCTACTGCGCACCGCTACGGTGTCGCTCCGCAACAGACCCTGCTGGCCTTACAGCCGGCAAACCATTCCCGTGGTGCACTCCTGCTGATACACGGCGGCTGCTGGTCCAACGCCTACGACCGGCAGCACGTCCTGCCCATGGCTAGGGCGTTGGTGCTGGAGAGGTTTGATGTCTGGATTCCCGAATACCGACGGGTGGGCGACCCCGGAGGGGGTTGGCCTGGCACCCTGGATGATGTGGTATCCGCCGTTCAGTACGTGACCCAGAAAGCCGGCACAGTACCCTGGCTGCTGGGGCATTCTGCCGGCGGACACCTGGCGCTGCGCGCCGCCTATGCGCCTGACGTGAGTGTCGCCGGGGTTTTGGCGATGGCCGCCATCACCGACCTGACAAGCTATGCAGGGCAGGACGGCTCCTGTCAGGCCATGGTGCCGCAGCTTCTGGACGGCACGCCCGAGAATGCGCCCCAAAGATACCGGGATGCCTCCATCGACAGCACTCGCATCGCGGTCCCGTTGCGGCTGCTCCTCGGCGATAGCGATCCGATTGTGGGGGCAGACCAACTGTCGGGTTTTCGATCTTCGGATACCGTATCCATAGCAGGCGCCGGCCATTTCGACCTGATCTATCCCGGCACCCCTGCCTTTAATCAGGTGGTGGACAGCCTCAACAGGCTGATGCGTCATGTCTCGGATTGATACCGCAGCAGTACTCGCCGCGACACGCGCGGGCTTCGAGCTGCCGGCAGGGAAGGTCTACCTGGATGGCAATTCGCTGGGACCCCTGCACCGGGAAGTGCGTGAGCAAACCCTTTCCGTACTCCGCGATGAATGGGGCGAGGACCTGATCGCGGGCTGGAACAAACACGACTGGATCAATCTGCCCCTCACCGTGGGCGATCAGCTGGCGAGGCTTCTGGGCGCCAACACCGGGGAAGTGCTGTGCTGTGACAACCTGTCCATCAATCTCTTCAAGGCGTTGGCCGCCGCACTGCAGCTCAATGCACCACGAACGCGAATTGTGACCGAAGCGACCCACTTCCCCACCGACAACTACATTGCCGATGGTCTGGCACAGCTGCTCGGGCCCACGGCCTGCTACGTCGATGCCCTCCCCCTTGCTGAGATCGAGCAGCTTGATTTCAGCGATGTCGCGGTACTGTCACTGGCCCACGTCGACTTCCGAACCGGGCACTGTCGCGATCTCCCCGCACTCACCCACCGTGCCCAGGCCGACGGCGCGCTGGTACTGTGGGATCTGGCGCACAGCGCCGGCGTGGTCGATACCGCACTGAATCGCAACCAGGTCGATCTGGCGGTCGGGTGTACCTACAAGTTTCTCAATGGCGGGCCGGGAGCGCCGGGATTCCTGTACGTGGCCCAGCGCCATCAACATGCGGACAACGTCATACCGGGCTGGATGGGCCACGCCGATCGATTTGCCTTCGAACCCACCTACCGCCCTGTCGAGGGAATCGGCCGCTTTCTCACCGGCACCCAAAGTGTGATAGCAATGGCCGCCGCCCGGGCCGCGCTATCGGTTTTCGATACCCTCGACATTGCCACCCTCCGCCAACACAGCCTGCAATTGTCGGATGCGCTGGTTGCCGCCCTGCAGGGTCACGCCGCCACAGCCGGGGTCGAGTGCCTGACGCCCATGGCCCACGAGGAGCGGGGCTCACAAATCAGCCTGCGGCTGCCGCAGGGCTACCCCATCAGCCAGGCCCTTATTGAGCGAGGGGTGATCGTAGACTTTCGAGAACCGGACATTGTGCGCTTTGGCATTGCACCGCTTTACAACCACCTCGACGACATTGAGCAAGGGGCCGAGGCGCTGGCAGACATTCTGACGACGCGCTGTTATGAAGAGCCCCGCTTCAACCAACGCCATACCGTTACCTGACAGGCGGCACCGCCCCTACCCGCACCGGCTACACCCGGCGACGGCTCAAGGCATTTCGGAACTGAGGACGTCCGGATTGCCCACAACCCGAGTCTCGTTCACCCCCGGGGCCTCAAAACGCACCCAGGTGCGCGCATCGGATAGCACGTCCGTCAGTAGCTGGCTACGAAACGCCTTGGGTGCGGTCGGCTCCTCTACCCGCCACTCCTGATAGACATACAGGAAGTCGTCTTCAACTTCGGCACCGATCATTTCCAGCACCACGGGCTCATCCTGCTGTACCACGGTGAAGCGCTGCTCCACGTACAGCGCCACCCTCGCCAGGCCCTCGGGACTGTCGAGCAACACCGACGGCGCCTGGCTTGAGAGAACCGCCTGAGCGTCCTGACGGTGCAGGTG
>JAKMEU010000327.1 GCA_022425845.1 Luminiphilus sp.
GGTTTCACCCACCTGATTAGCCGTTATGTCGTCATCGCAAAATGGAAATCGCACCCAGCGCTTATCCGAATACAGTTTGGTCTGGTCGGAGAAATAGGGCGACTCCGGGTCTGTAGACTGGGAGGGAACCAAAATAACGTCCGCGATGGGACATTCGCTCTCATCCCAGGTCACGGCCTGAATGTAGCTGTTGCCTGAGCTTGGGTTGATATACCCCCCATCTGACAACCGAGCACCAATGGCACCGTAGACCCCCATATTGCCGTCACCCCCATGGATAGGCACATTTTCACCATTACGTTCGAGATATTGCACCTCGGACCAGGGCGCGTCGGGGGAAACACCGTTGTCCTCCAGATTCTGCATGGCCTGCGCCATGGCCTCCTGAACCAGGGCCTCATTGCCAGCGACCTCCGAATCAATCCCCGATGGTGTATTCAGAGGGTCTTCAGGATCGTAATCCACCAGCCAAAAATTATTATTTGAAATCACACTCTGGAAACCGGTGCCCAATCGGGAGCGCAGAGTCCGCCAGATCTCAGTAAACAGTTGTGCTCCCTGACTATCGAGGTCAACGCGAAGATCCCATCGCGCCAGAATATTGCAGGCCATGACCACCGTCTCACTGTCGGAAACGCAAAATTGCAGCATGTCGTCACGGGTGATTTCGGCTCCATAAACCCGATTCGCGTACATCAGTCCCTTGATAGTTTCGAGATCAAACAGAGGGGTCTCACTCAACCCGTCGCTCGCATTCTTCCGCTCCTCAACCATCAGGTGTCCAATCCGAGTGCGCAGGAACTGCTGCTGCCCTTCGTGGCCAACAGGACCCATGATGGTTGGGAAACCCTCGATCGGTTGCTGGGCATTGCTAAGCCAGTAGCTGTTGTTACTATTTCCGACATAATCCCGGGTACGCAACTGAGGTAGCTGGCTCGCGCCATAGAGGTTTGTGCCCTCAGGTGCTTCGGGGTCTTCACCCCACTCGCAGGCAGAAGTTGAACCATCAAGGGATATGATGACGTTGGTTGTCGCATCGGCCAGTAAAGGACCAATCACGCCATTAACGCAGCTGTCGAGCTGCTCCTGGGTGATAAACGGTACCGCTGACAATTCCCCATAGAAGACCTCGCCGTTCCGGTCCGCAGCAATCTCGTGGAACACGGGGTTGCCGATAGTAGCTAGGGCTTCGATATAGCCGTCTAAATCCGACGCTTTACCCTTGTTGATCCACTGTTCGATACCTCGAGTTCCCGTCAGCAGGTTGGCATCCCTGAATGCAAGCAGGGTACCGGTGAACATGGGCCACCCATCAAGAAACTCGGAGACCCCCTTGAGATTCACAATGGGCCCAAAATGGCTCTCGTAAAACGTGAAAACCCTCTCCTCAAGGGTGTCATCCTCCAACCTAACCTGGATGGCAATATCGACGGGCACAATGTCACGCATCTCACCGTCATACTCGTATTCCAGCGGGTTATCCGGATTCACCTTCAATTCGTATAGGCTGAAGCGATTGGCCAGTGACACCGTATGGGTCCATGCCACGTCTTTGTTGAAACCGATGCCAATAAACGGAAAACCATGCAGTGCGGCGCCCGCGACATCATATTCCCCAGGAAGTGTCAGATGCGCCTGGTACCAGGCCCCAGCACCAAACCAGGGCTGATGCGGGTTACCCAGAAGCAGCGCTCCCCCATTTTGTGTGCTCTCGCTGCCAACAGCCAACGCGTTACTGCCCTGATCCAAATTCCTGAGACCCGCCACCGCTGCAGCTGCATCCTCCCGCAGGCTGACAAGCTGTCCGTCGGACAATCCGCCGGTAGCGCCCTCTACCTCGGGCCCCTCGACCGCAAGCAGGGCGTTGCGAAAGGTGCCGTTATCGGAGCTGCCACGGAGCGCTTCACGCCCCATGTGTTTGAAAAGATCAATTTGGGTTATTTCAAAAATCCAATCCGCATCCCTGCAGCCCAGGTCACCCTCGGGTAAATTCTCCACGCCGGTGTCCGCCAAAAATCGATTCATCCCACGGGCGAACCCCTCTGCGAGTTCACGACTGAACTCCGGCAACTGGCTGACAAAACGCTCCTCAAACTCGGCATCCGTGCCATTAAGGTAACGAAACAGGAAATCCGAGCCGACATTCCCGGCTGCCTCACCAAACAGCTCGGCCGAGCGACCGCTGGCGTAAACAATCTCACGCATCGTCACGCAGTAGTTATCCTGCGCGTAGGCGTAACCAAAGCCATAACCGAGACTCTCCCAATCATCCGCTGTTACATGGGGGATGCCGTATTCAGTGCGCCTGATTTCGGCGCTTAACTCAAACTCGGGTTCGGGCTCAGGCTCGGGCGGCAAGGGTTGGGGCGGCGGGCTGTTGGAAGAATCACTACAGGCTGTTAGAAGGACTAGGGCGATGATGACAAAGAATTGCTTCACGAGTTGCTTCACTCTCAGGACGACAGCCGTCCAACCTATCAGTCCTACCCACGAAATCAAGCGACCAACCTGCTGGACAGCAACAAGAGATGGACAGCGGCCCTAGGGGCCAAGCACCTCAAATAACAAAGGATTTTCTGTCAGCGCCAGCAAATTACGCTCGTGTCGCCCCTGCTGGGCGAGCGACCCGCATAGATTCCAAAGCCGGGTGCGGGGGCGCATTGCGTTTCGGTATCTGTCTACCGCCTCACCGCCGCCCGCCACAAGCTCGGCAGCCAGCACCGGGCTCAGGGCACCGGCCTCCGGGTGCAGCTTGAATGCGGCGAGACTGTGTAAGGATTTGAGCAGCTTTGGGCCAATCATCTGGGGCGCGATTGCATCCTGATCAACACGTTGAATCATGGAATGTGCGACGTAGTGCAGAAACGGCAGGACGGGGTCATCCTCAGAAAAGACCATAAAAGCATTATGGGGTTGTCGAAATACCCTCAACCGACCCTCCGCGGATTTTTCAAGCCAAAACTCCTCACCAAAACTGGCCGAATGGCTCATGTCCGGTGTCCAGCTCGAATCGAGGACAAGGGTATCAGCGTCTACCCAAATCACGACGCCTCCCGCAGTGTCGAGATGGTCGCGGAGCAGGGTGAGTCGAGCAAGATCGGCGACTATGGGCGTTCGCCCTTGCAATTTGTCGCGCAACGACCGGGGCACCTTTTCGAAAAGCTCATCTTCCAGGAAGTGGTAGTCAAAGCCCTGCTGCACACACCAATTTTCTACGGAGGCCAGGCAGGGAGAAAGCCAAGGACCTACCTTTGCCGAAGCGGATTGAAAAACACTGATCAAAGAG
>JAKMEU010000357.1 GCA_022425845.1 Luminiphilus sp.
TCACCATAGCGGGCCGAACCAGGCGCCCATTCAGTCGATAACCCTTCTGCATAACCGCAATAACGGTGTTGGGCTCAACGTCGGGGTTCTCAACCATGGTCATGGCCTGGGCGATCTGAGGGTCAAACGGCTCGCCCATGGGGTCGATGGTTTCCACGCCATTTTTCTGCAGGGCGTCCCGAAGGCTCTTGAGCGTCAACTCAACGCCTTCTGTCACCGCCTTGGCCGCGTCGTCTCCTCCCCCCGCCTCCAGGGCACGTTCCATGTTGTCGACCACGGGCAGCAATTCGCCCACAAAACGCTCCAGCGCGAATTTTCGGGCCTTCTCAACCTCCTGCTCGGCTCTGCGCTGAACGTTAATGGCGTCTGCCTGCGCGCGCAGGGCAGCATCCTTCGCTTCCGCGAGATCGGCCTCCAGCTTGCCCACCACCTCATCCAGGGTGAGTTCCACTGTGTCGCTGTCGGCATCATCATCAGTCACATCAACGGTGGCCCCTACCGGAGGGGTTGTCGTCTCATCGCTGTATTCGGGCTTCTCATCTGCCATTGGGTATTCCTCAAAGATCAATCGGTGTCGACGCGTTGACGCTACCGGGTGGCTAAAGGAGGCGACATGGGGATGCCCGGGGCTGTTTTCAACCGCTGGCGGCGTAAATACGCTTAAATGGCTTGGACTGGCTCAAATACCCCATCACCGAGAACTCAAGCAGGGATTACGGCCTCACCGCACCTGATCTGTACGGCAGCAGACGGCTCTGGCCCGTGCAAAGGGGGGCGATGACAACGAAAAACGATGCAGAGGTGTTCAGTTTCAGGAGCGGGACAGGGCCGCACTCAACATTTTTGCAGTGACATCCACCATGGGGATAACACGCTCATAGGCCATACGGGTAGGCCCAATGACACCCAGGACTCCCAACGTCCGGCTGCCCTGCGCATAGGGCGCGGTGACCACGGAATAATCACCGAATACGTCGTAACCCGCCTCTTCACCGATGAAAATCTGGACTCCCTGAGCCCTGTAGGAACGCTCCAGCAATTCAAGCAGATCGCGCTTGTGCTGAAACGCATCAAACAATTCGCGCAGCTTGGCCATATCCTCCGGCGAGGCCTGGTCCAGCAGGTAGTTTTCGCCGGCCACGACGTAGTCTTCCCGAGGCTCCGCGTCGTCCAGAGCGCGATTGGCGAGCTCCAGTGCTGAGGCCATATAGTCATCGATACGGCTTCGCGCCTCAGCCATCTCCTGCACAAGCCGCGCCTTGACGTCAGCGAGGTCGACTCCGGCATAGCGCTGGTTGATCAGGTCTGCCGCCGCCTTGAGTTGCTGCTCGGAAAGTGGCTTGGCGAGCTCGATCACACGATTCTGAACTTCCCGCTCATTGACCACCAGGATGACCAGTACCCGGTTCTCGGACAAAGGCAAAAATTCAACCTGCCGCAGTTGGCTGACCTCTGCCCGGGGAACCGTGACAATCCCGGCCTGGGAAGTGACCTGCGCCAGCAGCGACGATGCGGTCTGAACCAGGTCCTTTGCCGTGCGGTTGGGATTCAACTCCTCACGCAGTGTCAATACGGCATTTTCCTCAATCGGCTGCACCTGGAGGAGCGAGTCGACAAAAAACCGGTACCCCATTGCGGTGGGAATACGACCCGCCGAGGTATGGGGTGAAGTCAAAAATCCGCGATCTTCAAGATCTGACATGATATTGCGCACCGTCGCTGGGCTGACCGAGAGAGCGCTGTGGGCCTGCAAACTCTTGGAACCCACGGGCTGGCCATCACGGATGTGCATTTCGACGAGTGTGCGCAGCAGGTCGGTGGCGCGTCCCGAGAGATTATTGACTGACATATCTGGTGCTACAGTGCTTCATGCCTAATTATTAACACAGCTAACCGTCATCACAAAGAAACGGTTTTGAACGTTCCCGAGCCGCCGCGGGTGCGCTATAAGGGTAGAAATGATTGGAAAGTCCCCATGCTGAAACAAATCACCATTCAGGACTATGCCATCGTCGAAGCGCTGGATATCGATCTGGCTGAGGGGATGACAGTGATTACCGGCGAAACGGGCGCCGGAAAGTCCATCATGCTCGATGCATTGGGTCTTTGTGTCGGAGATCGCGCCGACGCACGAACGGTAAGGCCCGGAGCGCGACGGGCCGATATTACTGCCATTTTTGATGTGGGAGCCCTGCCACAGGCACAGGATTGGCTGGTGGAACGTGCCCTGGACCTGGCCAGCGGAGAGTGCATTTTACGACGCGTCGTGGGCGCAGACGGTCGAGCCAAAGCCTTTATCAACGGGTCGCCAGCGACGCTGGCTGACTGCGCCGCTCTGGGTAAGCTGCTGGTGGATATCCACAGCCAGCATGCCCATCAATCCCTGCTGCGTCGTGGCAGCCAACGAATGCTCCTCGATGCCTTTGCAGGGGCACAAAAGCAGGTGGCAAAGGTGACCGAAATCGCGCACCGGTGGCGGACGCTCTCCGACACCCTGGAGCGACTAACCGGCAAGTCTGAAGCCGATACGGCTCGCCTCGACCTGCTCAAATACCAGGTCTCCGAGCTCAATGAACTCAGCCTCGAAGCGGATGAACTTCAGCAGCTGGAGCAGGAACAGAAACAACTCCTCAATGCCGACTTTCTGATGGACAGCGCCAGTGAGGCGCTGGGCATTTGTGAGGCGCAGGCAGATCAGCTCACCCGACTTCGCCAGCTCATGGCCGACGAACGGCATGACGGTTCTGCAGTGACAAACATCCGGGAGATGCTGGAAACCGCAGAGATACAGTTTCAGGAGGGCCGGCGCGAGCTGCTGGGGTATACCGATAGCCTGGAGCGTGATCCGGCCCGCCTTCAGTGGGTCGAGAACAGGCTCGAAAATATCTATGACCTCGCCCGTAAACACCGAGTGATGCCGGAGCAATTGATGTCGCACCATGCAACGCTGGCCGAGGAGCTCGAAGAACTCGAGGGCGGCGAACACGATCTCGAACGCTTACAGGGCGAACTTCAGGACTGCCATGCCGACTACGAGAAGCACGCTGGCAAACTCAGCCAACAGCGCGCAAA
Source organism: Luminiphilus sp. (assembly GCA_022425845.1). Classification (GTDB taxonomy): domain Bacteria; phylum Pseudomonadota; class Gammaproteobacteria; order Pseudomonadales; family Halieaceae; genus Luminiphilus. Next base: position 3,073 of record JAKMEU010000357.1, read on the forward strand.
AGCATCGAAGCAGTTGATGGCTCAAGTCTCCAGTATTCTGACCCGCCTGGCGATGGCGCATTGCGACTTTCAAATTGTGTTGAGCAAACGCACGGACGAACGTCCTGACGCTGCGGGCGCAGAATCAATAGAGTTTCTGATCAGTACCAACCCCGGCAGCGCACCCGGCTCACTCGCCAAGATCGCATCGGGTGGTGAACTGTCTCGGATCAGCCTGGCCCTGCAGGTGGCTGCAGCCGAGTGTGCTACCGCGCCCACCATGATCTTCGATGAGGTGGATGTGGGGATCGGTGGCGGCATCGCCGAAATCGTCGGGGAGCTGCTCAGTCAGCTGAGCCAACGTGTCCAGGTACTCTGCGTAACGCACCTCGCTCAGGTAGCCTGTAAAGGCCACCACCACTTACGGGTCAGCAAGTCCGGAGACAAGTCGGCTATTTTTACCCACGTTAACTCCCTCAGCGAGGAAGAGCGGGTCGAGGAGATTGCACGGATGCAGGGTGGCGTGACCATTACCGACAGCACCCGTGCCCATGCGAGGGAAATGCTCAGCGCCAGTTGACCTGTGGATGCGGCTTACCCAGCACAGCGCGCCGTCAAGCGCGCCGCGACACGACCGCAGCCATAGGATCGCGGTCCGCGCCGGAGTGGGCGCGTCAGGCCATTACGGTGGAACGCGAGCTACCGCTGTTTACGTACGTACAAGACCAGTGAGTGGTCAATAATTTCATAGCCATTGGCTTCAGCAATTTCATGCTGCCGGGCCTCAATAACCTCATCAAAGAACTCAATCACGTCATTGCTCTCAACATCCACCATGTGATCGTGATGATCATCCGATGCAAGCTCAAAAACGGAATGGCCTGTTTCAAAATTATGCCGTGTTATCAACCCGGCGGTTTCGAACTGGGTTAGAACCCGGTAGACGGTGGCCAGGCCAACATCTTCTCCAGAATCCCGAAGCCGTTGATAAACATCCTCCGCGCTCAGGTGCTCGGCGCTCTCGGAGGTGGATTCGAGCATTTGCAGGATTTTTATCCTCGGTAGCGTGACCTTCAGGCCCGCCTTGCGAAGCTCAACATTCTCACTGGGCATGATGTATTTCCGTGACCTTTAGGACTGATTACGGGGTATCATGCCCCACCCGATCGAAGCTTGGAACTAAAATCCGATGGTACGGCAGACGCACCGCCTCCTGACCCTCCTCATTTTCGCACTGACACTGCTGTCCGGCTGTGGCAGCAACTTTGGTTTTCCCGGTGCCTATCGGATTGATGTAGAGCAGGGCAACATCGTCACCCCTGAAATGGTTGAGCAGCTGAAACCCGGCATGTCCAGGCGCCAGGTGCGGTTTGTAATGGGGACACCCCTTGTGGAGGACACCTTCAATCCCGACCGCTGGGACTATCACTACGTCAAGAGAAATGGCACCAACACCCTGTCCGAGAGCCAACTGACGGTCTTCTTCGACGGCGATAAGCTGGTTGATGTGACAGGCAGTGACGTACCCGAATGGGCGCAGGAAGACACCCCAGACGCACCGGACGAAGCGCAGGAAGACAGCTAACTCTAGTCCTGGGCGCGGCGTTCCCGCGCTTCCTCAGCGCGGCGCTTGCGAACCTCCTTGGGATCGATGAGCAGCGGGCGATAAATCTCCACGCGCTCCCCCGACTTGAGGACATAATCGGCCTTGATCGCCTTGCCAAAAATACCAAGCTTTGGGTTCTCTTCCAGCACCAGATCTTCGAACTGGGTATCGATACCCGAGAGCGTCACCGCTTCCAATGCCGTGGTACCCAAAGGCACCGACAGGGAGCAGATGAGCTGGCGTTCCGGCAAGGCGTAAGCAACCTCTATGTCGATGGATTCACTCATACGATCTCATTTCCGCAAATACTGTGAGCCCGCTTGACCACCGCATCCACAAGGTCATGGGCAACACGATCGAATAATTTGCCCGCAGCAACATTCATCAGACCACTCTTTAAATGAAAATCCAGTGTCAGGCCCACTTTACAGGCCTCGGGCGAGAGCGCCCTGAAGGCCCACCGCCCCGAGAAGCGATCGAACGGCCCCTCAACCAGCTGTAGCTCAATCCACTCGGGTCGAACAGACGTGTTGCGAGTCACAAAACTCTGGGTTATGCCGGCTCGGGACAGCGCCAGGCGGGCCGTTACGGCGTCATCCTCGCTGTGAAGTATCTCCGCTCGGGTACAGCCCTGCAAAAAATCGGGGTATCGCTCAATATCTTCAACGAGGGCAAACACACTCTCGGCGGAGAAAGGGAGCAGCGCGCTGCGGTCAATAGACGTCATGGCAGCATACTAACTCAGGCTCAGGATCCGGAAACCCCGAGGCGCCAAAAAAGCGCAAACCCCAGTGCGAGGGGTGCTACGAAACGTAGGCATAACCACCACACATCAAAAAGCCAGCGGGGTTCACGATAGAGCTCCCCCCGCGCCAGTGGGCGGGGCATGCGCCACGCCACAAATACCGTCAGCAGCAGCAACGACAGGAGAATGGCCACATCGAGGCTGCCGGGCAACAGCGCGGCCTGAACGAGGAAGAGGTGTAGCAGCAAGGCCCCTACCCCCACGGCACAGCCAACGGCCAGAGCCGCCCAATTGCGATGAAGCCCTCCCTCATGATGCAGCAGCATGACAGCGGGCTCCATCAGCGCCAGCAGGGCGGCCAGTGACGCCAATGCCGTAAAACCGAAGAAGACGGCACCGTACACTTCACCCAAGGGGAGATTCGCAAACGCGTAAGGCACTGCAATAAATAAGAATGCCAGACCTTCAGCGGGCAGGGTATTGACCGCCCCAAGTAACGGAAGCAAAGCAACCGCGGTAGCCAGCATGAAGGACACGTCCAATATCCCTGCGGCAATGACCGCACGAAACAACGGTAGGTTCTTGGGGGAGCGGGCGCCAAAAACACTGCCTACCCCCAAGCCAGCGGCCAGCGTCAGTACGCCACTGGCCACACCCGCCATGGCGCCTTCCCAGCCAAAATCGGAGTAATTAACAGCAAATAACCAGTCGGCGGCCGTGCCCAGATCACCAAACTGCAGTGCAAACTGAAGCACGCTGCCAAGCGCCACTGCCATGGCGGGCAGTGCTACCCAGCCAATGAGGGCCATGGCCACGCGGGGGCCCAGGGCTGCCAGGACCGTTGTGACAGCAAGCAGTGCTGCGGGCAAGGCGTAGGTTGGATCTATTAATAACTGCTCAAAGCTGGTGGCGACCTCAGCGGCACTGGCGGACGCCAGCGAATCAAGATTGAGTACGACGGCTCGATCCACCATCCAACTGGCCATTAGCAGGCAGTAAACCGCCAGCATGACACCCAGCAGGCACTGAATCAGGCCGAGCAGGCTCCAGGACACCGAGCGACCCGACTGATCGGTCGCCCAACGCAGCGCGCCCAGCGGCGAACCTCGACCCTGACTCCCCACCATCACTTCTGCCGTCAGAACCGGGACCGCTACGGTAAACACGGTGAAGACATACCCCATGAAAAATGGCGCACCCCCATGCTCGCCGATCAGATAGGGCATACGCAGCAGGTTACCCAGCCCGACAGAGCAGGCGGCCAGGGCAAAAACCAGGGTGGTCTGGCCTTGCCAGGGTTGGGGAACGTTGTCATCCAACACGTAAAGTGATTTCCCGAGCCTTCGAACCCGTATAATGCCTGCTATGGGCAAATCGAAAAAGAAAATACCGGACAACACCATCGCGCAAAACAAGCGCGCCCGCTTCGACTACCACCTGCTGGACACCTTTGAAGCCGGGATGTCGCTGGCGGGCTGGGAAGTCAAGGCGATGCGAGCGGGACGCGTTCAGTTGACGGACTCCTACGTGATGATGAAAAACGGCGAAGCCTATCTTTTTGGCGCCCAGATTACAGCGCTGGAAACTGTCTCCACCCACTACGTCACCGACCCCACCCGAACGCGGAAGTTGCTGCTTAACAAGCGTGAACTGGCGCAGATTAATGCGGCTCTGTCCCAAAAAGGCCAAACCTGTGTCTGTACCGCCCTGTATTGGAAAGGCCATCTGGCCAAGGCAAAAATAGCGTTGGCAGCGGGGAAGAAACAGCACGACAAACGCGACACCGAGAAAGCGAGGGACTGGGAGCGCCAAAAGGCAAAAATCGTGCGCGATAACGTCAAGCAGTAGCCCCTATTCCAATCAGCGCCTGCAGCGTAATTGCCAAGCCCACGGACAGTGACACGAGTAGGGCGATGGGACGATAAGCGCTACCACCCACCCTGTGAAACAGCCATGAGCCCAGCCGTTCCCCCGCTAACAACACCGGTATTGAAATAATCGAAAGGTAAAAGGGCGTTGGCGTTACCAACCCCGCCATGCTGAACATCACCAGTGAAATAACGTTGGAGGCGGCGAAGAAAGCCATTAAAAACGTGCGGCTGTGGGCGGGATTTGAAATACACGCCATGGCGTACACGATGGCCGGTGGGCCGGGAATCGCAAATGCGCCATTCATCAATCCTGAACACAGGCCGCTGCTTCCCGCGAGCATCGGACTCCCCAGGGATTCCCGCGGCCGGAAACGGGCGAGTAACAGACAGACGGCCACCACGGTCAGGCCAATCCAGAGCTGGAACTGCTCCCGTGAAAGCTGGGCCAGGAACGTAACCCCAATGCCACTCCCCAGCACTGATCCGACGACCATCGGATAGTAGTCGCGCGCCTTGAATTTTCCCCACCAAACCCGATACGTCAGCGCACTGACTGACAAGGTCAATAGCGTGGCAAGAACGACGGTATCACCGGGTGTAAGAATCAGCGAGAAGAGAGGGACCGCAAGCAGTGCAAAGCCAAATCCAGCGAAGGCACGCATCACGGCGGCAAACAAAACACCCAGCGCCATGAGGGCAAAATCGTGGGGTGCCATGATGGCGAGCAGCGTATCCATGCAGCAGTCTAACCCGCCCCTCTGAGAGGCGGGCAAATCACCCTGAAGTAGCCCCTACCCCGAGCCCACCTCGGATCGCTTTTGGGGGGCGTTTGATGTGATCGGGTGTCAGTGTCTGGGGTGCAGACTACTTTCGGGGGCGAAACCTTCCTCCGGCCTTGGGTGGTCAGGACGCGGGGGCCTGTCTCCTGAACGGCCATGGCGATCACCACCGCTTTGCATCAGGCGCCGGTACACCCGAACGCGTTGCTCCCTGGACAACCCGGGTAGCACTTCCAGCGCCGCTTTATGCATTTCCAGCTGATAGCGCCCACTGACATCCCGGAGCGCCGCAAGGGCCTGAGCCAGGCTCACCTCGTCAAGGGGATCCGACGTAACGATGCGCTTGATGTCCCTCAGGTTTTCCCTGAACTCCCGACGCAGCGGTGCAATGGCCTCCCCGCTATCCTTTAACAGGGGGCGCATACGGTTCCGCGTGGACTCATCCATTGTGTGAAAAGCCCACATCATCGGTGTGGGGGCACCTCCCATAGACCAGCGAGCCAGTAGTGCCCCGGCACCCAGTAAATTCAGACCCAGCGATACCACCAGTACAGCCGCTATCCAGTGTCGTTTAGCCATCAATTTCGTCCCCCGTAATGGGTGCAAAGACATATTGTTCCGAAGCCGACCAGTCCCCCTCCTCCGGTATCACAGCGCCAAATCCAATGCCGAGGGTCAGTATCAACCCCGCCACCACGGCGCCGCGCCATACCGTCTCTGGTCCAGAGAAGCAAAGCCAATCGAGAAAGCGTTCAAACAGGTGACTGGCTGCCTCATGGGCATCAGCCTGTAATCCTTGTGCCGCCTTGCGCTCGGTATTGGCCAGCACTTGCGCAACCGACAGCGATACGGTCGTCGTACCCAGCGCCAACGCATCATCCAGCTCACCTTCGACAGCCACTCGCCCAGCCAGGCCAGGATTAACCTCAATGCTGCGAGCCAGGGCGTCGCGACTGTCCTCGGGCCAACGCGCTGGATCTGCTCCGTAGGCCAGGATCAGCGCCTCAGCACGATCAGGTGACAACGTCTCTTCAGTCATGGGTCATCTCCAGTATTCTTTTCATTGCGCTCCGGGCCCTAACCAGCAGAGATTCCACTGCACGCGTTCCCAATCCCATAATGTCGGCAACCTCGCGATTCGACAGGTCCTGGTAATAAGTGAGCGTCAGGGCACTGCGTTGCCGTTCCGGAAGTTGCATCAAGGCATTCAGCACGGGTGCGGCGTCATCGGTAGCGTCATGACAAGCGACCTCTCCTGCATCGATTTCACCCATGGGCGCCTCACGCTGCCGCTTGCGTAAATGATCGATCGCGAGGTTATGTGCCATCCGATGCAACCATGTGGTGAGGCGGGCCCGGGCCGGATCAAAATCGGCCGCCTTCAGCCACAGCCGCAAGAACACCTCCTGCGCGATGTCTTCTGCCAATGCCTCATTGCCCGTCATTCGCTGCGTGTAAGCAGCAATGGGCGACAGGTGATGAGCCACCAGGAGGGCATAGGCCGCACCATCCCCCCCGGCCACGCGTCGCATCACTTCAGCTTCGTCTTCCATCAAACCTTTGCTGGGCACTCCGGTGAGTGAGTGGATCAACTGGCCCGTTCGGCCCGCCTGGCGTTGCGCATGGCCGCCAACTCATCCGCATCAATATAACCGTCGGCATTACTGTCTACTCGACGAAACATCGAGAGCCTGATCTCATCCTCGGTCAGGAATCCGTCGTCATTCTGGTCCGCCAGATCGAACCGTTCAGCCATATGGGCCGCACGCTCATCCACATGGGCCTGGAATTCGTCGCGACTGACATTGCCATCACCATCGGTGTCGGCGGCGGCCAGAGGCCCTCGATCTCGCCCACGCCGGGGCATCTCGAATTCCTCTATCGTGAGCAGCTGATCGCCGTCCTGGTCCAGATGTTCAATGATCTGCTCCGGTTTTGCGTGGGGCTGTGCTGCCGAGGGTAGGGCAAGGCAGGCCGCTACAAGCGCAGAGCCCAGCAAAACAACTATTTGGGTCGATTTCATTGATCTCTCCTGTTCCAGAATTAAACCACTTTCCAGCTGATACGGAACTGTCGCGGAAATCCGTCGCCGCACCCCAAATTTTTAAATCAACTCCAGCCATCTGAGCCGCAGAGCGCTTCGTATAGTTTGAGAGCATCAAGAGGTTGAAAGGCAATGCACGAGAACACACCACTCGAACTTCACCCTATCCACCTGTTCAGGGAAATTGCCACGCTCAAGAGTGTGGCGCGGTTCGCCGCCCGGGGAAATCGCAAGCCGGCGCTGATGGCCTCCGGGGAGCCGGTGATGGCATTGCCCGGGTTTGGTTTCGGGGATACCGCCATGCTCAACCTGCGTCGTGAACTGCGAAAAGCGGGATTCACAGATCTGAAATGGGGTCTTGGACTCAATACGGGCGACGTACCGCAGTTACTTGGACGTTTAATCAGGCGGATGGAACGCGCTGCAGGTCGACACCAGCAACCGTTGAGGCTGGTGGGATGGAGCCTGGGCGGCTACCTTGCCAGGGAAGCCGCGCGGGAGCGACCTGATCTGGTCAGCCAGGTCATTACCCTGGGTAGCCCGATCAAAGGCGGCCCAAAATATACGGCTGCGGCAGCGCTTTATCGCCGCTGGGGCTGGGATCTCGACGACATCGAAGCCAAGGTGCGGGAGCGTGAAGCGATTCCGTTACAGACGCCAGTGACCAGCATCTGGAGTCGTCAGGATGGTGTCGTCGATTGGCGGGCCACCCAAGATCACGACGACCCGATGACGACCCATATCGAGGTGGACTGCAGCCACATGGCGATGGCGTTTGACCCCATGGTCAGTCACATTGTGCTGACCCAACTGCGCCCGTCAGTCGCCGCCTGACCTTACCC
>JAKMEU010000375.1 GCA_022425845.1 Luminiphilus sp.
TCCCAGAGTGACCGGGGATGTGGGCAAAGCCGGGGTTGCTGTGGATTCCGTCGAGGATATGAAAATATTGTTCGAGGGTATCCCCCTGGATCAAATTTCGGTTTCAATGACCATGAACGGTGCTGTACTCCCCGTGCTTGCGGGCTACGTGGTAGCAGCGGAGGAGCAAGGCGTCGCGCAGGATCAGCTTTCAGGGACCATTCAGAACGACATCCTAAAAGAATTCATGGTCCGGAATACCTACATATACCCTCCCGGCCCGAGCATGCGCATTATTGGTGACATTATTGCTCACTGCTCTCGACACATGCCCCGCTTCAACACGATCTCAATCTCTGGCTATCACATGCAGGAGGCGGGTGCGAATGCCGCCCTCGAGATGGCGTACACGCTTGCAGATGGTAAGGAGTATATCCGTACCGCCCTGGCGGCAGGCCTCGATATCGACGACTTCGCGCCTCGGCTGTCATTTTTTTGGGGCGTCGGCATGGATTTCTATATGGAAATCGCAAAAATGCGCGCCGCTCGTTTGCTTTGGACGGAGATTGTTGCTGAGTTTGGGCCTAAAAACCCCAAGAGTTCCATGCTGAGAACCCACAGCCAGACCTCGGGATGGTCGCTGACCGAGCAGGACCCCTATAACAACATTGTGCGGACCGCCGTTGAAGCGATGGCTGCTGTGTTTGGAGGCACCCAATCCCTGCACACCAATGCGCTGGACGAAGCTATTGCCCTTCCTTCAGAGTTTGCCGCGCGTATTGCTAGAAATACGCAGCTTATTCTTCAGGAAGAAACGGGGATTGGGCAGGTCGTGGACCCCTGGGGTGGGTCGTACATGATGGAAGCGCTGACGGCTGAAATGGCGGAAAAAGGACGCGAGTTAATCGCTGAGATTGACGAATTGGGTGGCATGGCCAAGGCCATTGAAAGTGGAATTCCAAAACTCAGAATCGAAGAGGCCGCAGCGCTCAAGCAGGCACGCATCGATCGGGGTGAAGATGTCATTGTGGGCGTCAACAAATATCAGAGTGATGCTCAGGATAAGGTCGATGTGCTGGAAATCGACAATGAGCAGGTTCGTGAAGCGCAGCTGGGGCGACTCGAGAAAATTCGGGACGTCCGTGACCAGGAGGCTGTGGATGATGCCTTGTCGGCGTTGACTGAAGCAGCATCCTCCGGCGAGGGCAACTTGCTGTCATTGGCGATTGAGGCAACGCGCCGGCGTGCGACAGTGGGTGAGATTTCCGACGCGCTGGAAAAGGTGTACGGTCGGTTCGTAGCACAGGCGCAGACCGTGTCCGGTGTTTACGGAGCGGCCTATGAGAATGATGCCGATTGGAGGGCCATCGTTACGGACATTGATGCTTTTGTAGAAAGGCACGGGCGCCGCCCGCGCATGCTGGTCGCCAAAATGGGGCAGGATGGTCACGACCGCGGTGCAAAGGTTGTTGCCACGGCATTCGCGGACGTGGGTTTTGATGTTGATCTTTCTCCCATGTTTGCGACGCCAGAGGAGGTGGCGCGGCAGGCACTGGAAAACGATGTTCACGTGGTGGGCGCTTCCAGTTTGGCGGCGGGGCATAAGACATTGGTGCCTGAATTGATAGCGGCGCTGAAAGCGCAGGGCGCAGAGGACATCATCGTGATCGCAGGGGGGGTCATCCCCCAGCAGGATTACAGCTTCCTTGAAGAGCAGGGCGTCGCACTGATCTTTGGCCCCGGGACCCCCATACCAGAGGCTGCGCGCGCAGTTCTGGATGCCATCAACGCTCGACAGGTCTGAGTCATGTGCAATGTCCCGGGACATTGATACGGAAGTACTGAGATCGGGCGACCGGCGCTCCCTGGCCAAGGCCATTACGATGGTGGAGAGCCTGCGGGAAGATGACCGTGAGGCCAGCCAGCGGCTCCTTAATGAGGTTCTCCCTTACACAGGTAACAGTATTCGCATCGGCATAACCGGCGTGCCGGGCGTGGGAAAATCAACCTTCATCGAAGCATTTGGATTGCATTTGGTGCGCGAAGGGCATCGCGTCGCCGTGCTCGCAGTCGATCCGAGTTCGCCGCTCGCGGGTGGTTCTATACTGGGAGATAAAACCCGAATGGAGGCGTTGTCCAGGGAGGAGGGGGCTTATATTCGACCGTCGCCTGCAGGAAGCGCCCTCGGGGGAGTGGCCTTGAAAACCCGAGAGTCGATGTTGCTCTGTGAGGCGGCCGGGTTCGATGTGATTCTGGTAGAAACGGTGGGTGTCGGACAATCTGAGCATCAGGTTGCGGGCATGGTAGATTTTTTCTGTTTGCTGATGTTGCCCGGGGGCGGTGACGAATTGCAGGGCATCAAGAAGGGTATTCTTGAACTGGCCGATACTATCG
>JAKMEU010000384.1 GCA_022425845.1 Luminiphilus sp.
GTGGTGATACGTCACGTCCACCCCTGCCTGACGCATGCGGATGCTGAGTCTCCGCCCGTCGTCCCTGAGAACATCACGCTCCGCGGTCACGATCAGCGAACGCGGAAATTCACGATAGTCGCTGCGCCGGCTGACAAATATCTGTTTGGCTTCGGGGGCGGCCGGCGTCGTATCACCCAGATAGGTGTCCACAAACCAACGCATAATCGGTGCGGTGAGGGGTTTGGAGCGTGCGTGCTCAGTGAAGGAAGGGAAGCCCTGAAGGTAGTGCTCGGTTGCGGGGTAAATCATTATGCTTCCCACAATTCGGGGTTCTTCCGGTAGCGAGGCAATGGTACAGGCTGTGAGATTGCCGCCGGCACTGTCACCCGCCAGAACCGCAAGACCGTTGTTGGGCGCCAGGGTGTTGAGGTTATCCAGAATCCAGCGCGTGGCGTCGAGGCAGTCATTGTGGGCAGCAGGAAACGGGTGCTCCGGTGCCAGCCGGTAGTCGATGGACATCAGGGTGCAGCCGCTGGCTTCTGCCAGTGTCCTGCAGAACGGGTCGTGGGTATCGATGTCGCCAATCACCCAGCCGCCCCCATGGAAAAATATAATGAGTGGGCAATCTTCCCGGCCGTGGTACATCCGGGCCTGCAATTCGCCCTCGGCTGAGGGAATGAGCAGCGTGCTTGTTTGAACCTGCTCCCCGGGAGCAAATTCCTGCCAGGCCTTCCTGTTGATGTATCGGTAGTAGTACCGAAAGACCAGGGCCTTAAGTCGCGATAGGAATGCTTTCATCACTGTCCATGTAGCGCGCGTCGGGATTTTGGCTATACCAATGAACACCAGCCGCGTCGGTGTGGCGACTGATATTGCCGCGTTGCAGCAGGAGGTTCAGGTTGGCCAATGTCTCACCCGTGGCCAGACCAATCAGTTTGTCGGATATCTCCCGAGAAAATAGGCTGGGAAAGCAATCCACGGCCCGTTTGGGTTCGGTTAGGTATTCGTAAACCGATTGCAGGCCCCGGCGGTGGCTATCGATGATCTGGTTGATACGGGTGTGCAGCCCGTGAAAGGGGTTTTGATGGGCCGGCAGAACCAGCAGGTCATCGGGCAGGATGCTCAACAGGCGTGCATTGGATGTCATCCACTCCGAGAGCGGGTTCCCTTCGGGTTCGGTAGGAAAGACCGACACGTTGGGCGTGATACGCGGCAGTATCTGATCGCCGGCGATCAGTAATTTGAGTGCCGGGCAGTACAGGCAGGCGTGCTCGGGGGAGTGACCCGACCCCACAATAACCTGCCAGTAGCGGTCGCCAATGGTGAGTGTCTCCCGGTCGACCATGCGTCGGAAGCGATGGGGCATGGGATCAATCATGGCGCCAAAGGTGCCAAAGCGGCGTCGGTACTGATCGAGTTGATTGTCATCAAAACCCGCGCCACGATAGAACTCTACGCCTTCCCGCGGCGCCTCACGTCCCGTGTAGCTCGCCATGAGCTGGCACATGACGTACTCCTCGCGGGTCATCCAGAGCGAGCAGTCGAACCGGTCACACAGCCAGCCCGCGAGTCCGATGTGGTCAGGATGCATGTGGGTACAGATCACCCGGTTAACCTTCCGCCCCCCCATAAAGTCCTTGAGCAGGTCTTCCCAAATGCCCCGGGAATCGTCTGACGCCAGACCGGTGTCGACCACAGTCCAGCCGTCCCCGTCCTCCAGCAGCCAAATATTGATGTGATCCAGCGCCATGGGCATGGGAAGGCGCACCCACCAGACGCCCTCAGCCACCTCGTAAGGTGCCCGGGGTTCGGGCGCGGCCTGACGGCCCCAGGGGTAGATCAGTCCTCGATAGTGCTCATCGGTGAGTTGCAACTTGAAACCGTCAGTATGGCCAGGCAGAGATCGATTTTGAGGCCTCGGGGTGTGCTTGTCCACGGCTCTGGGCGAAGAGGGACCCTGAACCACGCGATAGCGAGTACACTGGGCGCGCACCCTGCCATAATCCCGACCACCTCGAGACCGGCCTGTCCGGCATACGCCTACGAGTTTATGACAACCCCCGACGGTACCCCCACTCCACGCTACTCTCCCCCCGAACGGCAAACAGCGATTGCGGCTCTGGAGGGCAGCCAGTTCGATACCCTGGTGGTGGGTGCCGGTATCAACGGGGCTGTCGCCGCGGCGGCGCTGGCGGGAAGCGGGGTGCGTACGGCGGTCGTCGATCGTGGCGACTTTGCCGGTGGGGTCAGTTCACACTCCAGCAACCTGGCCTGGGGGGGCATTAAATACCTCGAATCCGGTGAATGGCGCCTGGTGCGAAAGCTGTGTCGCTCGCGAAACCGCCTGATGGACGCCTATCCATCCACGGTTCGTGAAATTAGATTTTTTACAAGCATCCGCAAGGGTTTTCGGATGTGGTCCGTATTCGTTTGGCTCGGCGCCCTACTGTACTGGTTCATGGGTAACTGCCGCATGGCGGCGCCCCGCTACCTGAGTAAACAGCGCATTCAGCGAGAGGCTCCGGTGGTCGCTGCCGATGGGGTGGTGGGTGGTCTGGAATACTCTGACTGCTACCTCTATGACAATGACTCGCGCTTTGTATTTAATTTTGTTCGCCAGGCAGCCGACGCCGGGGCGCTGGCGGTTAATTACCTGGCAGTTGAACAACTGGAGTGGCTGCCTGAAGAAGCCTGCTGGCTGGCCACCCTGCGAGACCGGGTGTCAGACCGTGTCCTGACGCTTCGAGCCCGGTCGGTGATCAACGCCACGGGGCCCGACACCGATTTGCTCAACGAGCGGGTGGGCGTCGAGACAGAGCACCGGCATGTTCTGTCAAAGGGGATTCACCTGATTGTCGATCGGGTCACGCCGGTGCGAAAAGTGCTGACTTTCTTTGCCAGCGACGGACGGCTGTTTTTTGTTATCCCCATGGGTCCCAAGACCTGTATCGGTACTACCGATACCCCGGTAGACGACCCGTCTGTGGGAGTGACCCCCACTGACCGCGATTTTGTCCTGGCCAACGCCAACAATTTGCTCGACCTGCCAGAACCCCTGACCGCAAAGGATGTGATAGCCGAGCGCGTCGGTGTGCGGCCGCTGGCTGTGGCAGGGGATACAGCAGGTCGTGACTGGGTGCAGCTGTCCCGGAAGCACCAGATTGAGGTGGATCGGGAGCGGGCTTTTGTCAGCGTATTTGGCGGCAAGTTAACCGACTGCCTCAATGTCGGTGACGAACTCGTCTCGGTGGTTGAATCCCTGGGCGTGACTATTCCCAACCCCGGGGCGATTTGGTTTGGCGAGGATGGGCCCCGCTGCCGTGCAAAATTTATGGCTCGTGCCCATGCCATGGATTTGGATGCCTTGACCCCCTCGAGCGCCTCGGAGCCGCTGTCGGTGCGCTTTTGGCGACGTTACGGTCGGTCGGCGTTTGACCTTTTGGATGTTATCGCCAGTGACCTCACTGAAGCAGAGCATGTGTTGACCGATGCGGAATACACCCGCGCCGAGTTGCGCCTGATAGCGCGGCGGGAGTGGATTGTGGAGCTGTCAGATTTTCTTCGTCGACGGTCCAAAATAAGTCAGGTGGTGCGCCGCGAGATTTTACAGACCGACCCGGGCCTTGAGGAACTGGCTGAGATGCTGGTGGGGTCGGCGGCAGCGGCGCAGGTGGCGGCCTTCAGGGCACGCTAGAGCTCGCGTCGAGTGGCCCCGGGGTCCCCTACCCTTGCGTTAATGGCTTTCAGGCTTCCCCGATCAGCTGTCGGCGCAGCGCCGGACGGGTGGTTTCTGGTGACAGCCAGATGCCCGAGAAATCCTCACCAAACTGGGGGTCGCCAATCGTCCCAATCGCTTCGCCATTAAACAGGAAGGTCGATACGCCACCGGGATCAATGGCCAGTGAGATTACGTCGCCCTCGCTGACGTCGGGCCACATCGACAGCAGCTCGCCCTGCCACGTCGCATGCTGGGGTGAGGACTTACCCTGCTCGGCCCACTCCTTGCCGGTTTGTTTGACCAGGTCGACGGCGGTGATTGCCCTGAGGTAGCGAATATCAAGGCGCATCGGGCGCACGCCTTCCGTCCAGGTGCCGTCGGGGGTATATAGGCTTGACTCATAAACCTTCCAAAACAGCACTTTGAGCAGAGCCTCGCCGCACTTTTGCAGTGCTGTATCCCCAGCGTCGACTGGGGGTGCCGCGCCTACCGAATTGGCGTGTGTCGACGGGGCCATGGTGAGGCTCAAGCTGAAGGTAAGGGCGATGGCAAGCGCGGCGGCGAGGGTCGTACCGAGAATTGTGCCATCGCACTGGGCGGCGGGTTTGGCACTTCGGTGGCTGCTTGAATGTTTGCTCATGGTGAAGTCTGCTGGTTGGCCGGACCTGCAATACGATACAGCACGGGCAGCAGCACCGCCCAAACGCTCACCAGTACCAGGGCTGTGATGACGGGATTCATCGGCAACGTCACGGCACCCATCTTGGCGCCCACCAGATAGTTAAAGGGCACACCCACACTACCGATGGCGGCAGCGAGCCAGGGGTTGCGACCGAAGACTGCCAGGGCGCGGGTCAATGTCGTGGCGAAGGCAATCCACAGCGCCATTAGCCACAGCGGCAGCAGCACTGGGCCAAAGTCAAAAATGCCGGCAGCGCTGAGCAGGGCATCAACACCAATGCCCACCGCCGCTATCGGTGCGAGCCGTCGCAGCTCTCCGCGGGCCGAGGTCACCAGAAGGAAGTGCAGGGCGATCATGCCAAGTGTGATGGGTAGCAAAGCGTCGCGGCCCAAAACACAGAGAAACCAGGTGCTTTGGAACCACAGAGCGTTGAACCAGGTTCTTTCGGTCAGGCCCCGGGCACGGAGCCGGGCTACAAGGTGGGCAGCATCATTCACGGGTGTGATACGCGGGCTTTAGGCCCGCAGATTCAAACCCCACGAACGGATGGACGACTAGCCTACGTTGTAGTGCCCCGCAGTTTTGTCCAGCGCTGTCACCAGCTTCTCAACGAGGGTATCGATTTCAGCGGGCGTGGTAACAAATGGCGGCGCCATGATCATGGCATCACCTGTCTGGCGAACCATAAGCCCGTCTTCAATTGCGCGGTCTCTGCAGTACACGGCGCCGGCTGAATCCGGGGCCAGGCGTTCCCGGCTGCCTTTGTCACGAACCAGCTCTGCCGCTGCAAACATACCCTGGACACGCACTTGTCCCACTATTGGGTGTGATTCCAGGACTTTGAGGCTGTTCGCAAAGTGGGGTGCCAGATCGCGAGCGGTTTGCTCGATGATGCCGGTTTCCCGGTAGATATTGAGCGTCGCCAATCCAGCGGCGCAGGAAGCGGGGTGTCCCGAGTAAGTGAGGCCATGGGCAAATTCACCGCCGGTACTCAACAGCACGTCTGCCATTTTGTCATTAATCATGGAGCCACCGAGGGGCATATAGCCATTGGTGACGGCCTTGGCAAAGGTAATGAGGTCGGGTTCCACCCCGTAGGTTTCACAGCCAAACCAGCGACCTGTGCGGCCAAAGCCACAGATGACCTCGTCGGAAATGAACAGGATATCCCGCTCGTCCAGAATACGTCGAATCTCAGGCCAGTAAGTCTCAGGTGGAATAATCACGCCACCGGCACCTTGTACGGGTTCGGCGATGAAGGCTGCCACATTTTCCTCACCCAGCTCGTCAATCTTGGCCTCCAACTCCCGAGCGACCTGCACACCAAAGCTGGCCTCATCCATCTCACCCCCGCACTCGAACCAGTGAGGCTGGTTAATATGGTGAATGTAGTTGAGGCCCATGGTCTGCTCGTGCATACCAGACATGCCGCCCAGTGAGCTCGCCGCCACTGTAGAACCGTGATAGGCATTCTTGCGGCTGATGATGAGCTTTTTGTTGGGTTTGCCCAGCAGATCAAAGTAGCGGTGCACCAGCTTGAGCTGGGTATCGTTGGCCTCGGACCCCGAGTTGGTGAAAAACGCGTGGTTGAAGCCCTCGGGAGTTACCTCGCTAAGCTTGCTGGCGAGCTCAACCGCGGGTTGGTTCGAGCACCTGAAAAAGTTGTTGTAGAACGGCAGCTCTTGGAGTTGCGCCGCCACGGCGTCCTTGATGGCGTCCATGCTGTAGCCGAGGTTACAACACCAGAGGCCCGACATGCCGTCCTGAATCTGGTTGCCATCCGAGTCGTAGATGTAGATGTGCTCGGCCCGGCTGATAATGCGCCCACCGTGTTTGGCGTAGTCGTGAAAATCGGTGAACGGATGGAAATGGTGGTCCTGGTCGAGCTGCTTAAGCGTCTTGGTGTCGAGTGTGGCGTTCACGGTGTCTCCCCTTGTAAACCGGCCGTCCTGTTTGGCCGGGGCATATTGTAGCCTTTTCGCCTGCTGAGTCGCAGTTTTTAGGGCGTTATCGTGGCACAACCCCGCGGGCGAGGCACTACCCCGGAAGGGTGGGGAATTGGTTCTCTTTTCAGGCTTGTAGGCGCGGTGATCAGTGCTCGCTGGAGATTGGGGCGGACCAAAAAGAAGCAGGCCCCTTGGGCCTGCTCTGATCAGCGCTGATTACCCTGGCTTCAGGGCACCAGCACCGTACGGAAGGCCTGGCTTTGCTCCCAGGTCCTGACGACCTGGCCGGCGGAAAATCGGTCCATACATACATCAGTAACGTAATCCATATAGTTTTGCAGGTCGTCAAGACCAGGGTCCTTGCGGCAGCTGTCAACGTCCGCGCTGCAGCTGTAGTTGGGTGAGCGCACCGCGGGGGTGTCGCTGACAAAGTCACCATTACCCCGGCAGCCGCCCTGGAAGGTGTGGTATAGGCCCAGCCAGTGGCCTACCTCGTGGGTGGCGGTGTCGCCCGCGTTGTAGGGCGCTGCGTCGCCGCCCGGCAGTGATCCGCCCAGGACCACCACACCGTCGTCATCCGGGTCTCCGGCATACCACTCAGGGAAGGTCGCCCAGCCCAGCAGTCCGCCACCGGGGTTGCTGATATACATGTTGAGATCGCCGGCGTCCCCCTGTCGCAGTGACGACTTCATCTGTATCTCCGCGCTGCTGCCAGGACCGGCGGTATACCAGCTGCTGTTGTTT
>JAKMEU010000408.1 GCA_022425845.1 Luminiphilus sp.
CGATACAGTCGATCACCTCTGGCAGGTTGGCCCCGAACTCCACGTCAATGACCCGCTTCATTCGTTGCCCACAGAGCGCCCTGAGCTCAGCGCCCCAACCCGATTGATGGTGATCGACCACCACCTCGGCGCCGGCAGCGAGACAGCGCTCCCGATCGGCCTGATTGCCCGCTGTAGCTGCTACTCGCGCGCCAAAGCGTTTAGCCCACTGTATGGCGTAGTAACCAACACGCCCCATTCCCCCGGTCACAAGAATCCAGGTATCGGCAACCGCGCCATCGGCGGTCACGCAGCGATGGGCCGTCATCATGGGAATGCCGATGCAGGCTCCCACTTCGAAGGAAGCCGCATCCGGCAGCTGGGGGGCCCTGGCACTGTCAATACTCACCCATTGCGCTGCGGTGCCCTGGGATCGGCCATGCTGGGCCTGATAAACAAACACCCGCTCACCAATTCGGGAAGCCGGGACGCCCTCGCCCACGGCTTCTATGATGCCCGCGCCATCGCTGTGGGGTATAACAGGCCCGCCCTCGAGGAGGTCGGGAAATGCGCCGGCTCTCTTTTTCACATCCGACGGGTTTACGGCGGTGGTATGCAGCCTGACCAGCACCTCACCCGGTCCCGCCACCGGTTTCACCAGGTCACACTGGCGCAACACCTCGCCGGCCGACCCAAAACTCTCAAAGCAAACGCCTTGCATACCTTTTCTTCCCAGCTAGTTTGATCCGCAGGTCCCTAGGGGTCCTGCCAGTTGGTGAGTGACTCGGTGTGCCCATCAAGGGCTATCGCCTGACCCGATATATTTTTCCCCGCCGGCCCCGCCAAAAAACACACCATAGCGGCTATGTCACCCGGATCGGTAAACTGACGGAGCGAACTCTGCCGCTGGTATACCCTGCGAATTTCGTCCGGGTCGATGTCCCGCGCGGCGGCGTCCCGGGCGATAACCCCGTCAATCCTCGGTCCGGAAACGCTACCCGGACACAGGGCGTTGACCCTGATGTTCCAGGGCCCCAACTCCATGGCCCAGGTTTTGGCCAGACCTATGCTGCCCCACTTGGCGGCAACATAGGGAGAACGGTGGGGGCAACCCGACAATCCGGCATTGGATGACATGTTGATGATGACGCCTTCCCGGCGGGCCTTCATGTCGGGAATCACATGTCGGGTGACGTAGAACAGGCTGTTAAGGTCGGTCTCGATTGTGCGCTGCCATTCAGCGACATCCAGGGTCTCAAGCGCACCCTGCGGACCCGCGATCCCGGCATTGTTGACCAGCAGGTCAACACGGGCGTGCTGCTGCCAAAACTGCTTAAAGGCGGCGTCCACCTGCCCGGGGTCGGAGACGTCGCAGGTAACGGCGCTATGCGCGCCAAACCGGTCGCAAACGGCAACTACCTGGTTTGCATCGACATCCAGGATGAACGGGGCATAACCCCGATCGCACAGCGCCTCGGCGATCACCAGGCCAATACCCGATGCGCCCGCAGAAATGACTGCCACCAACTGATCTGACAAGGCCCTGGCCCTCGCCGCACTCCAGGCCCGCTAGTGTGCACCAGCCCTACCGGGTGCCGTCTACTTTTTTATGGCTCACCGACTCACTTATTACCAGACGCCTGCAAGGGGTGGCGCCGGGAAACAGAGGTCCCGGGAGCAGCTGGCCGGAGACCCATCAGGGCAGGTTGTTGCCTTGCCGATCGGCCTGAAGGGAACGCAGAAGCCCGTAACCCGCTGGCCACAGGGTGATGACCAACGGCAGGGAGACGACGAGAACCGCAGTTTGGGCCTCGCGGATACCCCCGGCATACATCAGGCCAATGGGCAGGATCGCCACGGCAATCGCCCAGAACAGGCGGTGCCATCGGGGCGGATCCTCCGAGGGATGCAGTTTTTCCGTGGCACTGGCAGCGAGGGTATAGGAGGCGCTGTCGTAGGTTGTCGCGCAGAAGATGACCGATACGAAACACAGCAGGCCAATGATCAGCCCCGCCAGGGGCAGGGTGTCGAGTCCCGCGATAATGGCGGCGTTACCCCCCGAAGACTCCATCACAGCCATGACGTCGAGCTGACCCTGAACCTGCAGACCAAGACTGTGGTTACCCAGCAGCATGTAGAAAAGCCAGCAACCCAGCGAACCCAGAACGAGCATGCCCAGTACCACCTCCCGAACGGTGCGCCCTCTTGAAATCCGGCTGACAAACAGGCCGACAAAAGGCCCGTAGGACACCCACCAGGCCCAGTAAAAAATGGTCCAGTCCTCGACAAACCCCGAGCGGCCAATGGGATCGGTCCAAAAGGTCATGGCAATAGTATTCTGCAGCATATGACCCACCGAATTCAGTGCCATACGCAACAGGAAAAGGGTATCTCCTGCAAAGAGAATCGCCACCAGTAATACGAGTGCCAACACCATGTTGAGATCACTCAACCGGCGAATCCCGCGACCCAGTCCCAGGGCGACGCTGGTTGAAAAAATAACCACACAGATCACTACAACAACCATCTCCAGGCCGAAGCTCTCGGGGATACCCGTCAGGCGTGAAATCAGCGCC
The DNA here is from genome assembly GCA_022425845.1 of Luminiphilus sp. Taxonomy (GTDB): domain Bacteria; phylum Pseudomonadota; class Gammaproteobacteria; order Pseudomonadales; family Halieaceae; genus Luminiphilus. Next base: position 2,556 of record JAKMEU010000408.1, read on the forward strand.
GCGATCAGGGGTGTGGAAAAACCCAGCGAACTGCCGGCACCGCCGATGAGCGCCACCATGAACATGCCGTCCATCAGCTTGGCCACCAGCGTGTTTTCCCGACCCTTCAGCCAGTAATCTGCGGCCGTGCTGTACTTGAGGTAGGGGACACGCCGCACATAAAAGGGGTAGGCAATCGCCAGCGTGGGCAGGCAGTACAGTGCCCAGGCGACAATGCCCCAGTGGTGCATGCCATAGGATGCCGCCCACTGAAAGGCCTCGGGGGATTTGGGCTCCGCGCCGAAGGGCGGCGCGGCGGCATAATAGGCCCATTCAATACCGCTCCAGTACATCAGACCCGCGCCGATGCCCGCAGCAAACAGCATGGCGGCCCAACTCGGAAAGCTGAATTCCGGGGGCCCCTCACCCAGGCGAATACCGCTGTGGGGGCCAAAGGCCAGGTAGAGCGAGACGCCCAGGGCCGCCGCGCCGGTCAGGATGTAAAACCACCCAAAGGTGTCACCGATCCAGGCATAGGCGGTCTGCAGTGCCACTGAACTGGTCTCGGGGAATACCAATAACGGCAGGGATATCCCCAGTAATACCGCTACCGTCAGCGTAAAATTAAATCGATCGACACGGGGAGTCATGGCCATAATGTTGTTGTTATCCAGTGGGAATTGCCCGCCGCCGAGCTTAACACCCCAAGACACATTGGCGAGGGTGAGTCGCGACCGGTATGTACCTCTTACGTCGGCTGCCGCTCTCGGTCCCGCACCACGCTGAGGTATTGCGTTGACTGCAAAAGCGACTCACTCTGTCTAGGCGAGATCAAACCATAGGGATCGGGGGACGAGTGGATGGCACAGCACGAGCATGAGATTGAAGGTGCCGCCGAGCGAAGGCTGGCAGACTGCCATCCCCACCACCGTATCCTGTTTGACCCGGTGCCTATTGGCCCTGTTGTCGCCCCCAACCGTTTCTATCAGGTTCCCCATGCCAGCGGTATGACCGAGTCAAATCCGCGTGTACGTGCTGCCTTCAGGGGCACCAAGGCCGAGGGCGGCTGGGGTGTCGTCAGTACCGGGGCAGTATCGATACACCCCAGTTCGGACGATTCACCCCTCCCCTATGCCCGGCTCTGGAATGAGGCCGATATTGCCTCCCATGCGCTCACCACAGCGGCGGTGCACAAGCACGGCAGTCTCGCCGCGGTGGAGTTGTGGCACGGCGGTGCCGTCGTTATGAACCGAACATCACGGCTGCCGCCCCTGTCCCCCTCCGGGGTACCCTGGGCCGCCACCCATATTGGCTTTATGGGGCAGCAGCGTCCCAAGCCCATGGACGGTCGGGATATCGACGCCGTCCTCCAATGGCAGCGTGCCGCCACACGCCGGGCACTGGATGCGGGCTTCGATATCATTTATGTCTACGCGGGGATGGGTTACCTCGGCTATGAGTTCCTGCTGCCCGAGTACAACTGGCGCACCGATGGTTATGGCGGCAGCCTCGAGAACCGCACGCGATTTGTTCGCGAGATGCTCGAGGTCACGCGGGATGAAGCGGGAAGTAAAGCCGCCGTCGCACTGCGTATCAGCCTCGAGGAGTTGCGTGCCAAAGCCAGTGACCACTATGAAAGCGAGGCGCATGGCGTGGTCAGCCTGCTGTCCGATATCCCCGATCTTTGGGATGTCAAAATGGATTCGAGTCCCAATGACTGCGGCGCATCGCGCTTTCGACCCGAAGGTGCCCACGAGCCCATCATCGACTTCGTCCGAAAAGTGACCGATCGCACCGTCGTGGGTGTTGGCCGTTTTACTTCACCGGATACCATGGTCTCGCAAATCAAGCGCGGGGTGCTCGACCTGATCGGCGGTGCCCGGGCGAGCATTGCCGATCCATTTTTACCGGAGAAAATTCGCCGCGGCGAGAGCGATGCCATACGGGAGTGCATTGGCTGCAACATCTGCATTGCCAGTTGGCATGACGGCGTACCCGTGCGCTGTACCCAAAATGCCACTGCGGGAGAGGAATGGCGACGGGACTGGCACCCAGAGCGTTTCCAGAAGACGCCCCAGCCAGAGCATGTGCTGGTGGTTGGCGGTGGACCTGCCGGGCTTGAAGCTGCACTGGTTGCCGCGAGACAGGGTTATCAGGTAACCATGGCCGAGCAGCGCAGTGACTGGGGCGGGCGGGTCCTGCAAGAGAGTCAATTACCGGGCCTCGCCGTTTGGCGCCGGGTCCGGGACTATCGTGTCTGGGCCCTATCCCAGCTGGGCAATGTCGCCATGTACACCGACAGCCCCATGGAAGCCGCGGACATTGCAGGCCTCAAGGCCGACCACATCGCGGTGGCCACCGGGGCTCGCTGGACGACCCACCTTTACTCCCCTCTGGAAATACCCAGCAGCCCCCTGTCAGCGGCGCGGGTTTTCACGCCGGACGATGTGTTTGCTGACCGCGTTGCCGGGGACCGCATCCTGGTGTTTGACTACGACAATTACTACCTCGGTGGCGTGATCGCCGAGACGCTCGGCCGCCAGGGTGCCCAGGTGGTTTACGCCACACCGGCGGGGCACGCCTCGGCATGGACCTTCATGACCAATGAACTTCCCTATGTCTACAAAGCGTTGGGCGAGCAGGGTGTCGAAATCCTGACCACCACCAACCTCGATCATTTCGATGGCACACGGGCCCAGATGCGCAATCTGTTCAATGATGAGGTGTTGGAGCGACAGGTCGATGCGGTTGTCATTGTTGGACTGCGCCTCCCCAACACCACGCTTTATGAATCACTGCAAGCACTGCAAGCGTCCGGGGATGGCACGCTGGCATCGGCCCACATTGCCCTGGTCGGTGACGCGCTGGCTCCCGGTGCCATCGCCCACGCTGTGCACAGCGGTCATGGCTTTGCCCGCGGCCTGCTCTGTGACCCAACCGATCTTTACCGCCGGGATGAACCCATTGGCTTGCCGACACCCCAACCAGTGTTTACAGAGCAATGAAAACTTTGAAGACGCGCAACGGGGATAGAGATCGACCCCATGCTTGAAAACCTGGAAAAAACCCTGCCGAGGGCCAGCTATCTGGACCCCCGTGCCCATGAGTCGGAAATGACCGCAATTTTTCGACCCGGCTGGGTCTGTGCAGGGCGCAGTGAGCAGTTGCCCGACGCCGGTAGCTACCAGGCCCTGCGTCTGGGAAACGAATCCCTGCTGCTGGTTCGGGACGAAGCGGGCAACCTCAGGGGCTTTTACAACGTCTGCCGCCACCGCGGTGCTGAACTGGTCGCCATGCCCGACACCGCTATGCGCTACGGCCAGTTCTCACGCACCGTGACCTGCCCCTACCACGCCTGGAGTTACCGCTTCGACGGATCGTTGCGCGGCGCTCCCCATATCGCCGTTGAGCCCGGGGCGACAGCGCTGCACCCCATTGCCGTTGACGAGTGGGGTGGCTTTGTTTTTGTCCGCCTTGATGACCGACGCGGTGAACCCCTGCTGCAGGCACTGGGTGCGGGTACCGACCGCATCGCCAATTATCCACTGGCGGATCTTCGTATTGGCCACAGTATCGACTACCGGGTGTGCGCCAACTGGAAAGTCATTCTGGAAAATTACAACGAGTGCTACCACTGTGGCCCCATCCATCCCGAGCTTTGCGACCTGGTGCCCGCGTTCCGACAGCAGGGCGGGAACAACCTCAACTGGGATGATGGTGTTCCCCACCGGGAGGGCGCCATGACCTTTACCGCAACAGGAACGACCCAACGAGACCCGTTTCCGGGACTGAGCGACAATGAGAAAACACACCATAAAGGCGAACTCTTTTACCCCAACCTGATGCTCAGCCTGGCGATGGACCATGTCGCCGCCTTTTACGTCTGGCCGGAAACTGTGGCGGAAACCCGGGTGCGCTGTGATTTTTTATTCCATCCTACGGCCATGGAGCAGGACAACTTTGACCCCCTTGACGCCGTAACGTTCTGGGATCTGGTCAACCGGCAGGACTGGCAGATTTGCGAGAGCGTGCAGCGCGGCATGCAGAATTCGGTTTTTGAGCACGGGTACTACGCCCCCATGGAAGATTACAGCCTCGATCTAAGACGCTACGTTGCCGACTGCCTCAATGATGCCGGGTAGACCGGATCAGCGGTTAATGCGGGTTGCAACACACCCGTCTTCCCCTACTCGCGCCCTCATGGAGCCACGACCCAGGTCGCCCCTGCGGGCTGTTTCCAAATGAGCCGAGCGAAGATTCCCGTACGCTGGCGATTTTTTGCCATCCTGTTCCTGCTCAGCTTTCTGGCCTACCTGATGCGCCAGAATATCCATGTCGCGGGCGAGCTGATGATGCCGGAGCTGGCGCTCAGCGAGCTGGAGATGGGATGGATCTATGCCAGCTTTATCTGGGGCTATGCACTGTTCCAATTGCCCGGGGGAATAGCCGGAGCCCGATTCGGCCCGCGACGAACCCTGATGACGGTGGGTGTGCTGGGGATTGTCGCGTCAGGGTTGACCGGTTTACTACCGGGCACCCTGTTCCAGTCCACCGCCGGAGTGATTGCGGTGTTGATGCTGGTGCGGTTTATTTTGGGCGCCGCCCATGCGCCCATGTACCCCGTGCAGGCGGCCGCAGTGGAGCGGTGGTTTCCGGTGGGTCACTGGGCGCTGCCCAACGCCGTGTCGAGCACGGGCTTAACCCTGGGCGCGGCAGCGGCACAGCCCCTGGTGGCCATGGTGGCGGTGTACTGGGGATGGCGGGCGTCATTCTATGTCTTTATCCCCCTGAGCATCGGGCTGTTTGGCCTGTGGTGGTGGTACGCCCGGGATACCCCTGGGGAGCACCCCGCCATGGGCAGTGAGGAGCTCGCCCTTATTCAGGCCAACCGGGAGGCGCTCACCCAGGAGGCGGGATTTGGCGCCTGGACCCAACTGATCAGAAACCGGGAAACCCTGCTGCTGACAGGCGCCTATTTCGCGCTCAACTATGTGTTCTACCTCTTCTTCACCTGGTTCTTCCACTACCTTGTGAAAGAGCTGGGCTTCACCATCCTGGAGACGGGTTTTCTTGCGGCACTCCCCTGGATAACGGGAGCTGTCATGGCCACCCTGGGAGGACTGAGCTGTGATGCCCTTTGCAAACGCTTTGGCCCCCGTCTGGGATGCCGTCTGCCCGCCATGACAGGCCTGGTCGGCGCGGGCTGCCTACTCTACGCCGGGCTGTACGCCACCTCGCCCTATACCGCTGTGGCGCTGTTGTCTCTATGCTTTGCCTTCACACAATTTGCCGAAGGGGCGTTCTGGTCGGCACAGACCTTTGTTGCCGGGCCCTACACCGCGCCCGCCTGCGGATTGATGAATACCGGTGGCAACGCAGCGGGCATTGTTGTTGCACCGCTGATGCCTTTTCTGGCGCAGTACATCGGTTGGGTCGCTGCGCTTTCCACCGGCACCGCGGTGGCATTGACAGGGGCTTTGCTGTGGCTGTTTATTCGCGTTGATCAGCCGTTTTCTCCCACCGACCCCGCCCATTAAAACGCAGCACAGGCACCCCCGAGCGCCACGCCAACCGCGACCAGACCGCGGGCTAGATAATGCTTGTTCGCACCGCCCGCCCCCGCTTAACATGGGGAACAACCCATTGTGCGACCCGCATCGGTATGCATTCCCACTACCCACAGACGCGGGCAAGGAGCCTGTATGATCCCTCGCTTTGAAGCGGGTAGTGACATCTCTGCCTGGACGGAAGCTATCCTGGCCTCCGGAGCCATTATTGTTGAGGATGTGGCGCCCGATGCCTGTATTGACGCTTTCAACGCCGACCTGCAGCCTGAGTACGAGCGGGTGGGTGCCAAATTCCAAAACGATTTCAATGGCTACCTGACGCGCCGGGTAGGCGGTGTCGCAGAGCACTCCGAGGAATTTCAATACCTGTTTATGCAGCCCGAAGTCTTGGCGCTGGCCAACGCGGTGCTCGGTCCCCACTGCAACGTTATCCAGGTAGGGAGCACGACGGCGATCGAGATCCTGCCCGGTGAGGCGGCACAGGTGCTGCACGCAGATGACTCGATTTACCCTACCGAGTACTTCCCTTTTGAAATGCAAATCTCCGCACTCTGGGCCCTGGACGACTTTACCGAGGAAAACGGAGCCACCCGCGTCATAGAGGGCTCTCACCGGTCGGGACAACACCCCGGTAACGCAACCCGGGACAGCCTGCCTGCCGAAATGCCCCGGGGCTCGGTGGCGCTCTATCTGGGTTCCACCCTTCACGGGGGCGGTGCCAATCAGAGTGACAGGCCACGTCGCGCTCTGGTCAATACCTACACCCTGGGCTGGCTTCGCCAGGAGGAAAACCAATACCTGACGCTGCCGACAGACACCGTGGCCGCCCAACCCGAGGCCGTGCGGCGGCTGCTGGGGTTTCAGGCCCACGGCCCCCATCTCGGCGTGTGGCCAGAAGATCCCGATGGCCTCTGGTTTGACTCCTGAGCCATCCGGGGACGCCGCGCTGTCGCGGGGTCCCCTGATCGGTCTCCTTGCCGCACTGACCCGGCATCAGCAGTATCTCAAATGGCCGATTTACAGCCTGCTGTTCATCAACTTTGTGTTCTATATCGTCGAGGATTCCGCAACTCTCGCCCGCGAGGGCTATCAGTCCATCTGGGATATCACCGGGGCCTTTGCGACCTCACTGGATATCGCGGGTTGGTTTGGGCTGCTGCTGGTTTTTGAAATAGAGACCTACTGGCAGCAGGTCTATGCCAAGCCTCGCGTCCGCCTGGTACTCAACGCGTTGCGCTGGGCCTGTTTCGGCATACTGACCCACACGTTGGTTGTCTATGCAGGGGATTTGATAGCGGTGCTCAACCCTGAAGAGGTATTCCTGACAGAGAGCTATTGCGCCCGCGAAGACCACCCCTTGTACCGTCTGCACAATCAGGTTTACACACCAATATCACCGGCCGCCTGCCTCAACTCACTGCCCGAGGCAACGGCACTTTGGTCCTTTGAAGCCGACACGCTGGTCGATAGAGAAAGCCTGAAGATAGCCACACAACAGGCGTCCGCCAGCTTCATTGAATGTGCAGCCTGGCTCGCCGCCGGCCTGGCCTTTGCAGCAATGGCCTGGCTAAGACGCCGCGATAAGGCGGATGGGACATGGACCACTGTGGCACGGCAGACCCCCCACCTGAGCTATTTCATGATCGTGGGCTGCGCCTGTTTATGGGGTTGGTATGGTCACTACCTCTACACCTACGACAGCCTTTTATGGCTGGGGGGCTTCGCGATGATTGAGGCCAATCTATCAACCTGGCAGGCCCGCATCGAGGAACTGATGGGAGGCTAGCGGCAATAGCCGCCGTGGACGCGTGCCAGGTCAGGTATGCAGCGGGTTCCGAAAGATGGCTATCGAGGGCGTGGGATGCTCAGGCCACCTCATCCATGGTGTGCAAGTACCAGGCAATGAACTGCTGCAGGGTTTCCTCAAACTCAGCGTGGTAGGGGCCCGGCTCGAAGAAACGTGAGTTCACGCCCAGACTGTTTCGCGTAATGATGTATTCGTCCTCGAGCGTGGTGTGATGCCACAGCCAGGTGAGTTTTTCGAGATCGTAATCCTTACCCTCTACGGCATCCTCCCGGACAAACCACACCAACTCCATATCGGTCTCAGTCAGTGAACGGGGCAGGAATCGGTACAGCACACAGTGGTCGGGGTAGTTCAGCATAAAGGTCACGGGGCCCATCTGGAAATCTCCCGCACCCCCGTCGTAGCCTTTGAAGTGGCCCATCAGGGGCGCAACCGGCTGACCGTCCTTACTGCCGGTAACACAGCCCTCGTACAAACCGTAGCGCATGGTGTGGGCGCAGGTGGCAAAACTATCCGCGTCCAGATAGATCTGGGTATGCGTCTGCGCAATACCCTCGATTCCGGTTTTGGCATCGGCATTCTCAAGCATCTGGGCGACCACCGGGGCCGACTTCTCCTCCAGGTCCTTGAGTGTGTGGAGTCGCGCATAGGCGCGGTGCGACGTTGCGCAATGGTAGCACTCCAAATAGTTTTCAATCGCCAATTTCCAGTTGGCATCGACCCGGTAAGTACGACGATCAGCGACTTTGGCATGAGCGAGGTCGTAGGCACCCAGAGGCACCTTCATCTTGTCCAGCGAGGCCACCAGATCCCCCGCATTGGGGTCACAATTTATGAACACCATGCCCATGTATTCGACGCTGCGTACCGACTTTAGGCCCAACTGACCTTTATCAAAATCGGGCATGATATGGGTTTCCCGCGCGGCCTTAAGCGACCCATCCAGCTCGTAGACCCAACCGTGATAGGGGCAGACAAAGGTTTTTCGATTACCCGACGGGCCCTCACAGACACGGGCGCCCCGATGCCGGCAAATGTTGTGCATTGCCTTGATCGAGCCATCACCGGAGCGCACCACAATAATGGCGTCCTCACCGATCTCGAGAATCTGGTAGTCGCCAATATTGGGGATCTCACTGGCATGCAGGGCGTAGATCCAGCTCTTGAAAATAAGGTGCTCAAGTTCGAGCTCATGGACGAGATGCGAGCGATAAAAATACGGGTCAATCGCGTAACCGGGACGCGCCTGCTGCGCAGCAAGCTTGCCGCGCAAGCGGTCCCTGGAATCGTCAACGTCTGTGGCAATTACGGGCATGGGTTCAGGCCTCAAGCGTGCTCTGACGTGTTGCGGTTAGAACGGTGGCGCCGGCGTCTGGCGTCGCCGCTGCGGATTGAAAAGCGGCCCACCAATGACACGACACGGCGCCATCAGTCGCGTCCAGTGCAACTCCCGCTGGTAATAGATCTCTGCGACCAATTCATCACCCACGGCACCATGGGGCATCTCGATCTGCGCGTAGGCAAGATTGGACTTCACCGTGGGGCACCAGGCTGCAGAGGTTACGGTACCCACCACTTTGTCACCCTTCATGATGAAAGAGTGCTCGGCAGGCTTATTGCCTTCGATATCCAGCATTGCAAAGCGGTAGCGGGATCCTTTGGCTTTTTCTTCCAGGAGCGCCGATCGGCCGTTAAACAGCGGCTTGGAAAAATCAACCAGCCACTCCAGACCCAGCTCGAAGGGACTTCGGGTTCGCCCATTCCGAACCACCTCTTCAGAGGGCACGAAGTCGACGTGGGCCTGCAGGAAACCCGCTTCAATGCGCGCGATATCTAGCGCGTAGGAGCCGATGGGCTTGATCAGGTAATCGCGACCCAGCTCAAACAGCTGGTCCCAGAGCGCTTCAGCCTGCTCCGGCGCCACCCAGACCTCGTAGCCCAGGTCGCCGGTGAAGCCGGTGCGGCTCACCATCATGGGCGCGCCTTCAAAGGTGAAGTGGGCGATACCAAAGGGCTTGAGTTGATCGAGGCCCGCACAGCCCAGCAAGGTGAGCACCGTACAGGAGGTAGGGCCCTGCACAGCGAGCCCCGCGATGTCCTCGCTTTCGTTGGTGATCGTGACGTCAAATCCCAGGGTACACCAGTGCAGCCAGTCATCAGCGCGCTGATACGAGCACAACCTGAAATCCTGCTCACCCAGCCTGAAAATCGTGCCGTCATCCATAACCTGTCCGGCGTCATTACACCACACGGCGTAGCCGACCCGATTGACACCCAGCTTGCTGACATTTCGGGTGACCATGCGATTCAGGAAAGCCTCTGCATCTGGCCCGGTAATCCGATACTTGTTCATCGGCGACAGGTCGAATACCCCTGTGGTGCTTCGAATGGCAAAGTATTCAAGCTCCACATCAAAGAAGGCGTTGGGGGTTGTATAACCCATCCAGTTACCCCAGTCATTGAGCTCGCACATCGCCTCAACGCGGGAGTGAAATGGGGTGGGAAGTAGCATGGTGTCTCTTTGTGGGGCGTTCATGCGAGGACTCCTTGCTTACTGATTTCCTGAGCTGCATTGCGGCCCGGCAGACCCATCAGGCTGCCACCGGGGTGTGCGCCTGCGCCGCACAGATACAGGCCTTCAACAGCCGTCCGATACTGGGTCGAACCCGGGAAAGGTCGCATCATCAAAGCCTGGTCGATGGACAGTTCCCCGTGATGCCAGTTACCCCCCGCCATACCGTAAGCAGCTTCGAGATCGGGCGGCACCAGCAGCTCTGATGCCACGACCTGTCCACCCAAGCCCGGGGCGTAGGCCTCCAACTGACGCATGAGGTTGTCCAGGGTCGCCTGCCGGTGAGCCTCCCAACCACCGTCGGGTGCGTAGGGCAGGTAGTGCACCAGCGCGGTGAGCACATGCTGGCCCTCCGGCGCGAGGCTACTGTCCTCAACACTGGGGATGCTGATATCGAAGACCTGGCTGGGACCGCATTCTGCGTACTTCATGGGGTTAAACGCCGACTCAATGGCATCCATGGTCGGTGCAATCACCAGCCGCTGGGACAGGGCTTTGGCATCGAGCCCGGTAAAGGCAGGAAGACCCGACAGGGCTAGGTGAAGCTTCGCCGTACCGCTGCGTGTTCGATACTGGGCAACACGCCGCGCCATACCGGTCTCCAGGTGTTCGTAACCCAGCAGATCCCTGAAGGTGGTGGTGGGATCGGCACTGGAGATCACGACCTTGGCTGTCAGCGCGCTGCCATCAGCCAGGGACACACCCGTCACCCGATCACCCTCTTTGACAATTTTCTCCACGGCGCAACCCAGCTGTACTTTGGCACCACAGCGCTCGGCGGCGGCTTGCAATGCCTCACCCAGTGCGCCCATGCCACCCATAACCTGTGCCACTCCACCGGCCTGAAGCGGGCCACCCATTGCCCGGTGTAAGTAGGTATACACCGTGTTGGGAGATCGCGGGCCCATATTGGTGCCGGTAATGGCATCCAGGGCCAGTGCAGCCTTTAGACCCTCGTGGTCAAAGTTCTCGTTCATCACATCGTAGATATTGATCAGGGCGATGCGCATGAGATCCTGCATATTCTCCTTGCCCATGAGCTTGAGTCCCAGACCCAGCTTCATCAGCGTCATCCGATCGCTCCAATCTGCATCAACAAGTTTTGGCGCCCGGTTGCGGTACAGCTTGAGCATCAACTTGGAAAACACGTCGATCTGCTGACGAAAAGACTGGAAGTTCACCTGGTCCTTGGTCCCGATCCCCGCACCCCGCAGTAAATCGCCGTCGAGGGTCAGGTGGTCACCACCGGCCTGCAGCGCGATGGTGCGCTTGCCGGCGCCCAGCTTGAGCCCGGCAGACTTGAGGTCCAAATCCCGCACGATGGTATCGTCAAACTGTTGCAGCCATTGCGCACAGTCTGACAGGCGAAATCCGGGCGCGAGCTCGCGGGTGCTGGCACAACCGCCGGGCTGCTCCCGGCCATCCACCACCAGTACGCGTTTGCCCGCCTTGGCCAGGTAGGCGCCGCAGATCAACCCGTTGTGGCCTGCCCCTATGATGATCGCATCGTAATCAGTCATCTGCGTATCCTCCGGGAACCGTATTGGGGCGCTTGAGATCCATCAGAATCTCCCGCGCAGCGTTGGCACCGGGTGCCGCCATCACACCCCCTCCCGGGTGGGTGCCAGAACTGCACATGTACATGCCTTTAATCGGCCCCCGGTATTGCGCGTAGCCCGGGAAAGGCCGATTGAACAGCAGCTGGTCGAAGGTGAGTTCACCCATGAAGATATTGCCCTCAGTGAGACCCACTTCGGCTTCAATCTCCCGAGGTGTTCGGGTTTCGCAGTGCAAAATGAGATCTTTAAAGTTCGGGCTGTAGTTGGCAATTTGGTCAATGACTGACTTCTCGAAGCCGTCCTTGTCCTCATCGGTCCAGTCTCGCCCCTCCACTTTCGGCGGCGCGTACTGAACGAATACCGACATCATGTGCTTACCCGGGGGGGCCATGGTGGGATCGGTGAGGGACGGGATCATCATGTCCAGGTAAGGGTCCTTGGACCAGGTTCCGTTCTTCCAGTCGTCATAAGCCCGTTCCTGCCGCTCAAGAGAATCACTAAAGTGGAGATCCCCCGCCATGAGACGGCTGCGAGGGTCCAGCCCATCGAACACGGGCAGCCCGTCCAGGGCGATATTGAGCTTTCCGGAGGAACCACGAATCTTGAAATTACGGGCTTTATGCAGCACGTCCTCGGGGAGGTCTTTCGGGTTGGTGATGTCCAGGAAGGTGCGCTTGGGATCGAGGTTGGAAACGACAATATCGGCGTGATATTCCGTACCGTCCTTGAGGGCAACGCCTTTGGCCTGACCATCACGTACGATGATCTCATCCACATTGGCGTCACAGATAATCTCGCCCCCAAAGGACTGAAAGGACTTCGACAGTGCATCTGCGATTGCGCCCATACCGCCGCGGGCAAAACCCCAGGCACCCACATTGCCGTCGACGTCGCCCATGTAATGGTGCAGCAAAACATAGGCCGTGCCGGGAGAATAAACGCCCAGTGCTGTTCCAATGATGCCGCTCCCTGCAAGGTGTGCCTTGAGCACGTCGGTCTCAAAATATTCATTGAGATAATCACCGACGCTGGCGGTCCAGAATTTAATCGTGTCGAGCAGGCCCTCCTCGCCCATGGACGTGAACGACTTGGCAAACTCGAGCAGGTCACGCAGGTCCCTGGGTTTCAATGACGTGGGATCGGGGGCTGTTTTCAGGAGGTAGGGTCGAATCAGCTTCGTCTGCCGGGCGGTATCGGCTGCGTAGCGGTCATAGGCATTGGCATCGCGCTTGGAGTGCCGGGCGATCTCGCGGTAATGACGGTCGTGGTCGCTGTACGCACCCAGGTGGTCCCCGTTCCGCATGAACGTGGCACCGCCGCCAAATGGAACAACCTGAAGACCGTGCCGGGGCAGCTCAAGATCCCGGGTGATCTCCGGTCGCAGGAGACTGGCCACATAGGAGCAGTTGGAGTAGTACCAGCCTTTATGGAGCTCACGACTGACTGTCGCGCCACCAATGTAGGGGTTGCGCTCCAACACAGCGACTTTCAGCCCCGCCTTGGCAAGGTAGGCACCATTGGTCAAGCCGTTGTGGCCCGCCCCAATGACAATGGCATCGTACTGGTTCAATGGAAATCTCCAACGCGTCGATGAGTCCTCTCAGTCTGCCACGGTCAATGCATAGCGTCCAGTATGAATGAACGAACATTCATTAATGGATTGCGATTTACAACAGCCTTGTTACAGTGAGGGGGTTCAGTTCATACAGAAACGCATCCGTGCCTACAGCTTCCCAACCAGCATCCAACCTGCCGCCCGAGAAGAAACGAAGGGAGATTCGTTCCCGCTCCGAACGGCGGCAGCAACTGATCGATGCCACTATTCGCTGCATCGCACAGCACGGGCTGTCGGCCACCACCATGCAACTGGTGACCCGTGAAGCGGGACTGAGCCTAGGCATTGCCAACCTGCACTTCCAGAGCAAAGAGAACCTGCTGACTGAAACCCTTCGGCATGTCACCCGGGAATATAACGAGGGCTTGCTGGGCATTCTCTCAAATGAGGGCTGTCCGACACTGGCCGCCACCCTCGCGCAACTCATCGACTTCCAGCTGAGCCGCGGCGTCACCCAGCGACAGAAAATGGCGGTTTGGTTTGCCTACTACGGCGAGGCCGGGGCGCGACCGGTTTATCAGCGCATCTGTTCCAGCAGTGACAGGCTGGCGGAAAAGAGAATCGAAACACTGTTCGCC
>JAKMEU010000409.1 GCA_022425845.1 Luminiphilus sp.
CCGACAGACAGTATGACGTGGTGGTATTTGGCGCCTCTGGCTATACCGGCCGCCTGGTGGCCGAATACCTCAATAACGAGTATCCCGACGCCGATTTCACATGGGCGATGGCGGGCCGTTCCATTGAGAAACTGTCCTCGGTGCGAGCAGAAATGGGGATTCCCGAATCCATCCCGCTGATTGCGGTGGACAGCGATGATCCGAAGTCCCTTGAGGCGATGGTTACCTCCACGCGGGTGGTCATCACGACGGTTGGTCCGTACCAATTATACGGAGAGGAGCTGGTGAAGCAGTGTGCGATCCATGGATCGGACTACGTTGACCTGAGTGGCGAGCCCGCCTGGATGCACCACACGATCGAGGCCTACCACGCCATGGCCAGGGACTCCGGGGCACGCATTGTCCATTCATGCGGTTTTGATTCGATTCCCTTTGATCTGGGGGTATTCCACCTTCAGGCCCATGCGAAGTCCGTCACCGGCTCTTCGGTCAGTCGGGTCAAGGGGCGCGTACGGGCCATGAATGGCAGTTTTTCCGGCGGAACGATTGCCTCCCTGCGCGCCACCATGGCGGCGGCTTCCAAGGATCCTGGCATTATCACCACGCTGCTGAACCCCTTCGCCCTGACGCAGGGCTTCACCGGGCCTACCCAACCCAATGGCGATCAGCCCTGTTACGACGATGAGCTGCAGAGCTGGTCTGCGCCCTTCATTATGGCAACCATCAACAGCAAGAATGTTCACAGGTCGAACTTCCTGATGGGCCACCCCTATGGCGAGGATTTTGCCTACGACGAGATGCTTCTCACCGGTGATGGTGATCAGGGCAAGGCGGCCGCTGAATTTGTGGCCCGGGATAACAGTCTTGCCGAAAGCCCCCTCCAGCCGGGTGAGGGACCGTCAAAAGAGGAGCGGGAAGCCGGAAACTATGAGGCACTGTTTGTGGCACAGGGCGCCTCGGGTGAACTGTTGATGACCTCGGTTACCGGTGATCGTGACCCCGGTTATGGGTCGACGTCGAAGATGCTCGCTGAATCGGCGCTGTGTCTTTTGAAGAATCCCGATATGGGGTCTGGTGGCGTACAGACGCCCGCGGCTGCCATGGGGCAGGCGCTGATTGATCGTTTGCAAGCCCATGCAGGGCTGACATTTAAAATCGAGTCGCCGTGACGAATACTGGAAGCTTGCGGGCGCCACGCCCGCTGGTTACCGCCATGGCCATGCTGGTGGCCAGTGTATTGGCAGCATCGGTTGCGGCAGACACCGTCGATGCCCGCTGCGACATTTATCCCCGTGGTGAAGACCATGCCAGCGCGGTCCTACCCTGCACGTTTTCGCAGCGTCAGGGGTATATCCACATTTATCGCTCTGATGGCGTGCAGTATTTCCTGTCCCCCACCGGAGAGGCCGTGGGAAATTTTGTTGACGATGATGGACATGCTGTCTATCGCCAGTCAGGGCTCGGTCCTGCGGGTTTAATTTTTAGAATGAAGGATGTCAGTGTCTACGTTTACTGGGATCCCGCTATTGGCGCGGAGGGCGACTCCGGGGCCTGATTCAATGGCCTTGGGGGCGATTCAGGTTGGCTCGAGTATGAAGCCCGCACTCCAAATGCTGTGCTGCTTTGGTGGGGTCAAAAACCGGCGGACCCAGGGGAAGCCCGTGTCGGCTCAGGTAGCTTTCCATATCGCTTGAGCTCGCCCTGAGGAAGGGCGCGAGCTTGAGAATGCCTCGCTCGTCCCAACTGGCAACGTCCAATTCCGACCGAAAAGCCGTCTCTTCACCTCGAATACCGCTGATCCAGATTTGGGGAGAGAATAGGTCCAGCGCCCGCTGGAAGGGCTCAAGTTTGATCGTAGCCGCAAGGTGATGCCGTTGTGCTGTGTTGACCTCATTCAAATCCTTGATGCCGAGCTGGGCGAGGCAGGTGAGGGGGGTTGTTTTTGGGCGGAAGATAGCGGGTTCAAGACCCAGCTGCTGTGACAGATCTCGGGCGAAGTTGCGCGTTGACTCATCCACGAAGCCGCTGTCTACCCAGACGACAAGCGACCCGGGGGCAAGGTGCTGGACCAGGTGCAGGGTTGCTGCGGCATGGGGACCAAAACTTGTCGACGTCAGGGTCTGTACACCCTGGGCGACGGCCCACCGAACGATGGTTTCCGGCGTTGCCCTGGCGAATGTTTCGTTCAGGGCGGTGAGATCCCAGCTGGGTATGGCCCGCTGTGCGAGCGTATTGGACGACTGCATGCGCTTCTCCTCAGGCACTCCGCAGCCAAAACAAGGGGTCAGCGCTGCACGTTTCTTGCCCCGCCTCCCCGGGGTTAATTCGCCCAGCCAGTCGAGTGGTTTCCCCCACGATGATGAGGGCGGGACCGTCTTCGAGATTCAGTTGCCCGGCAGCCGTGTCCGGTTGCCCCAGTGTCCCGTGGACGAGTCTTTGTTTGGGGGTCGTGGCATTCTGGATCAGGGCAAAGGGCGTTGCTGCAGGTAGGCCCGCATCCCTGAGCTGAGTAGCGATGGTCGCCAGATGACTGAAGCCCATGTAAATCACCAGCGTCTCCTGGCCTAAAGCGAGGGGTTGCCAGTCGGTTTCAGTCTGTTCAAGGGCCAGATGGCCCGTAATGAAGCGCACCGATCGGGCCATTTTTCGATGTGTCAGGGGTATGCCAGTAATGGCCGCCGTGGCACTGGCGGTGGTTATCCCGGGGACGACTTCCACCGGGATGCCCGCCTCGACGAGGGCCAGCGCTTCTTCGCCGCCGCGGCCAAACATATAGGGATCACCTCCCTTGAGTCGACACACGGTCAGGCCCTGCTTGCCCAGTTCAACGAGGCGCTGGTTAATGCGCTCCTGGGGTGTCGGGCAGTGTCCACGACGTTTACCCACGTCTTCAAGCTGGGCATCGCGACGGGCGAGACTGAGCACTTCGGGGCTGACCAATTTGTCGAAGAGCACCATGTCGGCTTCCTGAAGCCGCTGCAATCCCTTTAGTGTCAGCAAAGAGGCATCGCCCGGTCCGGCACCCACCAGGGAAACCCGTCCGGGGCTGTTTGATCCCGACTGAAGCGCGGCGCTTAGGGTAGCGTCCGCAATGTCCAACTGATTGTCCAGGGCGGCCTGACCTGCAGGCCCCGCCAACTGCCTCTCCCAGAATTGGCGGCGAGAGCTGATATCGCTAATCGCATTGCGAACACGCAGCTGCCAGCGATCGGCAAAGGCCGCCAGGTGTTCAAGGCCCTGTGGCAGGACCTGTTCCAACCGTGTGCGGACAAACCGTGCCAGCACCGGTGAGCTGCCGCCCGTGCCAATCCCGATTTGAATCCGGCCCCTTGAGACAATCGCGGGGATAAAGCCCTGGGATAAGTGGGGAGCATCAACCACATTCAGGAGCAGGCGTTCCCTTTCAATCCAGGGGATCAGCGCCTGGGTCCAGTCCGAAACCTCAGCAATGATCACCAGTGCAAAGCGCGAGGCTGGATGCCTATTGGCTTGCTCCGCGCTACGGAGTTGGTCCGGCGTGGGCGATGTTAGCCAGTGTGTTACCTCAGCCTGTCGCTCTATCAGCAGACGCGCCTTTGCTTCTGCGGCCTCACCATCACCGATCAGCAAGACGGGTCGCTGGGAAATTTGCAGTTGAAAGGGCAGCGGGTTGCTCATGCGCTGGCTTTTAAATCAGGCTTACGAAGCCCAGACGGCTGGTAGTAAAAGGGGAACGGTTCCAGATGAAAGTGTTGTAGCTGCTGTAATTCCGGGTCCGAAACCTCCAGTAAGTCAAAGCCCACCCTGAACCCTTGTGCAAGCCGGTCGAGGCCTACCGGCCCGACACCAATCAGGATGCCGGTGTAGCCCTCAGCCCTCAGCAGCGCCGCTGTAGAAAAAGCTTTTCCGTCTACCGGACCATCAAACGCCAGCGCCACCACGGCGGCATCGCGCACCGTCCTGAAGGTCGCCGTTGCGTCGACAGGGACAGGTAGTACGGCATCCCTGGGCGTGCCTGTGTCGTCAATGAGTGGCATAACTGACCTCTTTTAGCGCGTCGATGCCGCACCGGTCGACATAGTCCACAAATACCTCACCTCGCTCACGCTCGGCGAGGTACAGGTCAACAAGGCGGCGAATAAGGGGTACTACTTCGTCGTGAGGGATGGCTGGGCCGAGGCGCTGGCCCAGCACGGCGCCCTGCTGGTCACGACCACCGATGGTCAATTGGTACCAGGGCTCGCCCTTTTTCTCCACGCCCAGGATGCCAATATGCCCAATGTGATGATGGCCACAGGCATTCATACACCCCGATATCTTGATCTCAAGAGGGCCGATGGCCGCCTGCTCGTCAAGGTCTGCGAAGGTCTCGTGGATTGCTTCAGCCAGGGACAGTGAAGGCGCGTTCGCCAAACTGCAGAAATCGATGCCCGGACACGCGATGCTGTCCGAGATCAGGTTCATGTTGGGGTGTGTGAGGTCGTGCAGTCCCAGTGCCTGCCAAAGGACTTCGAGGTCACTGCAAGCCACGTGAGGCAGCACCAGATTCTGTTCGTGGGTGGTCCTTATTTCCGAGGCACTGAATTGTTCAGCCA
>JAKMEU010000410.1 GCA_022425845.1 Luminiphilus sp.
CTCAGTCAGAGCCCACAGACTTTAGCGTGCCCTTGGGCAGTATTGCGTTGACATGAACCCGCTGGAATTTAAGTTCGAGACCACCTGTTACGCCCAGAGTAATGTAATTCTCATCCAGCGCCGTGATTTTGCCCAGCATCCCTGAAGACATGGAAACCTCGTCGCCTTTCTTGAGGGAACCCACCATATCAGTGTGCTCTTTTTGCCGCTTTCGTTGGGGGCGAATGGCTATGAAGTAAAACAGTCCGAAAAGGACAACCAAAAAACCAATTTGAAACAATTCGCCGCCGGCTGGTTGAGCGGATTGTGTCTGTGCATGGGCACTGGCAATAAACATAAGTGACTCCTATCACTGAAATATTTGTGGGTTATCTGGGCACCGTAAGCCGTCAGGCCTGCAGTTGTCTGGCGAAATCCATGGTCAGGGGTGCATGATCTGAGAATCGTTGATCCCGGTAAATGGAAGCTGATTTGACCTGCTCGGCCACTCCCGGGGTACACAGCATGTAATCGAGGCGCCAGCCCACGTTCTTCGCCCAGGCCTGCCCACGATTCGACCACCACGTGTATTGATCTTCGTGGGGGTTGACCCGTCGAAACACATCCACCCAACCCAATTCATCAAAAACCCGATCAAGCCAGGCCCTCTCGTGGGGCAGGAAACCGGAGTTCTTCCTGTTCGCTCTCCAGTTCTTCAGGTCAATTTCACGATGACAAATGTTCCAGTCGGCACAAATAACGAACTCGCGGCGCTTGCGTCGCAATGACTGAAGATGGGTGAAAAACTGCGTCATGAAAATCTCTTTTCTGGCTTGCGCTTCGTCTCCACTCGAGCCAGAGGGAACATAAAGTGAAATAACACTGAGGTCTTTGAAGTCGGCCTGTAGGTAGCGCCCTTGGGAATCCATTGGCTCCCAACCCAGCTTGGTGGTGATACGCAGCGGCTTGACTCTACTGAAGAGTGCTGTGCCACTGTACCCAGGGCGCTCGGCATCGTTATAAAAACACGCATAGCCCTCCGGCAGAAAGAGGTCGGGATCCAGCTGGTGAATCTGGGCTTTTGTCTCCTGAATGCAGACCACGTCTGCATCCTGCTCGGCCAGCCAGGGGAAGAATCCCTTCCGTTCAGCGGCTCGAATGCCGTTTGTATTGCAGGTGATGATGCGCATTAGAAACGATACTGGTAGGTGATCCCCATGGTATCAAAGTCTGTACCCAGCCGGGTGATTACTCCTTTGCTGGCGTTAAGGCGCAGGGAGTGCCCCGGGGCGATGGGAAATGAAACGGTGACGCCCAGGCGAGCGTTATCGAGGTCATCCTCGAGGGGGTTTTCGTCCCGACTGGATTCCCCGCCCAGGTAATAGTTGGAATTCAGTGAGATCCAGGCTCCGGGTGCAAAATAGCGCGCCAAATGCACCTGCACCTGGTAGAGCGGGTCCTGGCTGATTCTGGCGCCCAGATAGTTGTCGTTGTCCGTATAGAACTTGATGTCTGCCGACGCATCGAGATACCAGCCTTCCCAGATATAGGACAGACCAACACCGGGCCGTACCGTCCACCGATTCGCCCCCGCATTGATGACCTTGTCACTATCGTAGCTACCCGTCGGCGCTTCTATCTGCAGACTGGCACCCAGCGTAAATCCGGGTTTGAACTTCTGTCGATACTCACCCGGGGTCAGTGCCGGCGCGCCGATGAGGTTCCATGAAATTCGCGCCCGGGTATCACCCCATTCGCAGCGAGAAGCTGAAACCGGCTCTCCCACTATGTCAGCCCTGCCCTCGTAGCACGCCCTGCTCGTCTGAACATCAAATTTAGCCGAGTTGCCGCGGAGCGCAAAACTCCTGGCATATCCAAGCACCAGCGCGTCGGTCTGAATAAAAGCGTTCTCTATGGGCACGTTAGGGCTGGGGGCAACATTACCCTCCGTGCGACCGTACCCGAGCAGCAGAAAGTTAAGCCCTATTGGAATATTGACGTAGCTTCGGGGCTCGAGCTCCTGGGCGACAGTCGGAGCGTTCCCCAACAATAACCACCCCAACCCCAGGGGGCGCAGCAGGCGTAAAGGCGTTTGGCGCAGTACGCTAAACCAAACTGACCACACCTCCATGACGACGTTCGGCGCTGCGTCACCGTTTTGAGGCCACCAAAGGCGACAGAAGGTCGTCCACCCCACGCCTCCTGGAGCAAAGCGGGTTGGCGTCATGTGCAAGATAAAGTCATCCCCCTGCGGTTCACCCCACTTATTGGTCCCGGCCGCTGCCGCATCGACCGCTGCGGCTATTGTCTCAAAATAACCAGCATCTCAATCAAGACCCAAGGCATCCAGCGTCGCCAAAAGATCCTCATGGTGGCTTTTGGTTTTGAATTTATCCAGGACCGCCTTGAGGCGGCCATCCTTACCCACCACGAATGTGGTACGCAGA